>CAXZAB010000224.1:0-4057 GCA_964293715.1 uncultured bacterium
CTGTAGGAACGTATATGGGAGGTCCTACGAAATCATCCTCAAACAAGTAGAAGTCATTCGCACCGAGATATCGGATAGCTACATATACCACTGCATCACCATAGGCATCGAGGTTGAAGCTCTTTTGGATGTAGGCATTAGCTGGTTCTTCAATAGAGCCTGCTTCCAGGAGTACGGTGAAAGAAGCTATATCAGTATTGGTGGTGGAGAGCTTGATTTCATAGGGTTCAGCCCATGATGCGCTGCTCCTTCCCATCCAGAAACTGATGTTATCATTTGTACCTGAGCTCAGTTGGAGTGGAGGTGTGATTAGCCAGTCATCGTTTGCGGGTTCCCAATGAATGCGGGCAGCATAGTTGCCAGTATGTGGGTTTACGGTAACTGCTTCCCAGCTATAACTGCCGCCATCGGCATTGATGACAGTCCAATTAGCAGGAATTACTCCATCTTCGAAGCCTTCCATGAGGATTCCTTCTTGGTGTGTGGTGAAGGTCATGATGTCTGATACGTTGTTAACTGGAACTACATCACCAGCCAGCACAACTTCACCGTAGATCTCAAGCGCACCAAGTGCACTGGGAGCCCAGGTGAATTCGATTGCTTTAGTGGCTTCAGGAAGTAGCTCTTCGTTGATGACTTCACTAGCCAGAACGATACGGCCATCTACGCTCTTCAGGTAAACGGTGTAACTATTCTGAGTACTTGTACCGTTATTCTTCACGGTTACAGTGTGAGTGACATCGGTATTTTGGAAGCCGTAATCGTGTCCGGTAAGGGATACTACAGCCATGTCGTTTGCCACCAGCTCATCCATAGCGACATCATCGATATAGATGCTGCGGTAGGTTCCGCCCAAGCCATGTTTGAAGCAGATGTTTTGATCCGTGCCGGCATAGCTGGCAAAGGATACACTGTAGATTTCATGATTAGCACTGAGATCAATGGACTCAAGCTGAGTGAAGGTTCCGGTTTCATCCAGAGCATCCACAGTTCCCACCAACAAGGTGTAGCCGCTGCTACCACGGGCAGAGAAGCTGAGCTTGATGCTATTGATTGGCACCAGGATATCTGGAGTGATCAGGCGCAGGTCTGCGCTGGTATCGCTGCTATTGGTCAATCTTGCGGCGTTGGGTTGACTTACTGCATAGCTAGTGCTGGAGTAAGTATCAATATAAGCATATGTGGTAGTGGCGTCCACATATGCAGTCCAAGCCACAGGCAGGTCAGGAGTCGAAACGCCATCGAAGTTCTCGCTGTAAGGCAAGCTGAGAATTCTGGGATCATCCATGATGGTGAAGCTGGATGCAGTTTCCTGATAGGAATCACCATCCTCATTGAAGGCCATTACTGTCCAATACCAGGTTTCACCATATTCGTATGCAATCGGGTTTAGTTCAGCTTGGGTAGGATCAAAACTGGTATCAATGATGCCATCCCAGTAATGATCGTTTTCAAGATTGCCTTCGTTCATGGACATTAAGACGGCATAAGTCTCAGGGTATCCACCGGTCAAGTTTGGTGCCCAAGTGAGGTTGAAACCTT
The DNA here is from genome assembly GCA_964293715.1 of uncultured bacterium. Taxonomy (GTDB): domain Bacteria; phylum Cloacimonadota; class Cloacimonadia; order Cloacimonadales; family Cloacimonadaceae; genus UBA5456. The sequence continues at coordinate 1,543 of CAXZAB010000224.1, forward strand.
CTATGGGCAGGTCCGTAGCTTCATTCTCAGGAGAGATGAGGGTTACAGGGCCGGGAGCGCCGGTGGGAATATCACCAAGCTGCATCATGATATTGGGATAGGCAGACATCGTGGTTTGACTTGCTCCAGTGGGAGGGTTGGCCGGATCAGGATTACTGCTGTCACTATAAGCTCTGATGCTTACTGGCGAGGTCGTGCTTGTGCAGTGGAAATAATAGCTTGAGCTATCATAGCTGGGAGTATTTTCATCCACGGCAATTACCAGGTTATCGATATTATTATATACGAATGGAATTTGCAGAGGCACTTCTATCCAACCAGCGGTGTGCGGGAGGATCACATTGCCGGTATAGACTTGAGTGAGCCCTGTTAATGGGATCCAGTCTGAAGTGCTGGCAAATTCTGTCTCAGAGGTGTGTCCCATATATATAGTCCAACCACCGGTATTTGGAGCGGCACCAGCACCATTCCAGTAATAAGAGATCTTTTCAATGCGTTGATCAGCCATATTGATGGAAGTCTGGGGATAGATGGTCTGTGAATATGAGTATCCATACCATGTGTTTACTGGCAGATAGGAATTCGCGGTTCCATCTCCTATAACAACTAAGCCAGCAGGCACAGTCTCGAAACTGAAGATAGTGCTGGCATCAGCATCACCGGAACTATTGTGGGCAATTACCTTCCAATAATAGGTGCTGCCATAGGCTAGAGGAGTTACTATCTCATGAGTGAAGCCAGTTTCTGTGGCAATGAGGGTGCCGGGATCAGGATTGGTATCCAGATAGACCTTATATGAGCTTGGGGTTCCACCAGTGATGGCAGGAGTCCAATTCAAGGTAAAGCCTTCTACAGGAAGCATCGTAGCTTCATCAGCAGGGCTGACGAGGGTGACAGGATCGGGACGCCCGATGGGAGTCTCGCGAACCATTACGTTATCTACGAAGAGATCGTTATCGCCATTACCTGTTATAGTAGATTCACCATAAAAGGCGAAGTACTTAGCTCCGGTATGGCCGGTAAGATCTATGATCACGGTGGTTCCGGCATGAGGGATGGCGTTGAACACATTGCTCGATCCGGCATTATTCCATTCTTGCAGGATAGTGGCATTGCTCATATTAGCACTGTCGCTAACCAGAACCATGAATTTGTCGTCTTCCTGCGCTGTATCGTCTTCGATGGGTATGGCGTTGTTATACTTGGTGAGTCCGAGATCAAATCTCAGTTCATGGCCATCTGTCGGGATGGCGATGGGTGGAGTTACCAGCCAGCCATTACGAGTGGTGCCGAAGATGTTGATCTTGGCTGCTTTGTTCAGGGGAGTGGCCACGTTTATCCAGTTGCCCTGGAACCACTGAGCAGAAGTTCCAGTAGGAGTGGGATAAAGGCCGTTGAGCTGAGTCCAGTTTTGTACTGGCCAGTCTCCACTAACAGTGCCAAAATCTACCATATAAGGCAGATCGTAGATGGTGGGATCACTCATCACTGTGAAACTGCGCACAGCACTGGCTATACTGGTGCCGGCGACATTGGTTGCTTCCACTTTCCAGTAGTATGTGTCGCCCCAATTCAAGGCGGTGTTCACATCATAGCTGGTGGTGGTGCTGGTGCCGATCAGGGTTATAGGCTCCGCATTTGTATCCAGATAGATATTGTATCCGGTGGGGATGCCACCTGTGGTCGCCGCAGTCCAGGTGAGTTTAGGATTGGGGCTCTGGTTTGTGGCGGCATTATTGGGAGCGCTCAGGGTGGGAGCATCGGGAGCAAGAGGGGTGATATTTGGCCCGATTACGTGGTCCACATAAATGCTTCCGCTGCTCGTCTGAGTGGGGGTTCGGAAGCCGATATAATAGCTTCCGCCGTCCAGCTCGCTGAGATCGATACTTACTGGGTACCAGATGCCAATATCAGCGTAAGTTACATCTTCACCAATCTGAGTCCAGTTAGTACGATCAGCGGAGTAAACCATCTGCAATACTTGCGAAGTGGCGGAAGCGCGGGTATAGAAATCTATTGCGCTACTGCCATCAATATCAACCATCGGGGTCGATAGCACATACACCGTGCTGGTAGAAGTGAATTTGTAGGCGTGGGCGGCACCCTCGAAGAGCGGGGTTGCAGTGCTGCGGCTCCAGCTTCCGCTTACCCATCCAACGGGTGGGAATGCAATGGCTTCAAAACCCTCAGCCAATTGGTCAGTCCCGGGTGTGTTGAATGTCCAGGTGGGGCAAGTGGGGTCTGAGCCATAGGCGTATGTGGGTAGTACCTTCCAGTAGTAGGTAGTGCCATTGGCCATGCCGGTGGTCTGATACTGCAGGTCTTCGCCTTCATATACAGGGTTTTGACCAGTGAAGTTGCCGGTTTCGTTCATGTACACTTTGTAGCTGATGGCAGGTTCGCCCATGTCGTCGGCAGTCCACTTTAGCATAGGGTTGAGCAGTGTGGTCATACCATCGGCAGGGAAGGATACTATAGCTGGCAGTGGAGGTACAGGGTCGGGGATGGAAATAGT
>CAXZAB010000225.1:0-4041 GCA_964293715.1 uncultured bacterium
CCTGCCTTTTTCATATTATTGATCGTTGTGTCCAGCCTCGTTGTCACTGTAGGGGCTTTGGGCGAAAGCCCCAATCTGCGTATAGTGATCAAGGGAGGGTTTTGGCCTATGCCCATGGTCTTAACAGTGCGTCTTGCGGTGCGTGGAACTCTGTGTTTTTGGGCGTTCGGCCCAACGCCCCTACTTGTGTTTTGCCCAAGGCCCATATAAAAAGAGAATCCAGCAGGGGGGTACCGGATTCTCTGCGCAAGTAGCGGTATGCTGCATACATTTTAGCAGAGCATAGCGCCGTGTTTGTTTAATCTAAAGCTTTCAGGAAACTGGGAACATCCGTGCGCATCGGTTTGATGCGGTTGGGATCCTCAGCGTTTCCATTACTTGGTCTCTCTTCGTGGGATTGTGAATTCATCCCCAGAGTTTTGAGGATGTCGCCTATTTCGTCGCTGGGCTTTTTCGTCTGAGTTTCAGTTTCCGGAATTGTGGTAGTTTTAAATTTTGGAAAATCCAGCAAATCAGGTGATTGTGCGGTTTTATCCAAACCGGTGGCGATGAGGGTGACGGAAATCTTGCCGGCCATGCTTTCTTCCATAATTACGCCCATGATGATATTGGCGCCACGTCCGGTTTCATTTACGATCACATTGGATACTTCCTCTATTTCACTCATCAGGATATCTTCACCGGCGGTGATATTGAGCAGCAGAGATTGGCAGCCGGAGAGGCTGATGTCTGTGAGCAGAGGATTATCGATAGCGGCTCTGGCAGCATTGATGGCACGGCTATCACCTTCGGCTACACCTGTCCCCATCAGAGCATAACCCATATTTTGCATCACGGCTTTGACGTCGGCAAAATCCACATTGATCAGGCCGGTGATGGTGATGATATCGCTCACAGCCTTGGCGGCTTCATAGAGCACATCATCGGCGTTGTTAAAGGCAGCCATCAGTGTGGCATTGCCGTAGATTTCGCAAAGTTTTTCATTGGGGATCACGATCAGCGTGTCCACATATTCACTGAGGTGACGGATGCCGTGATCGGCATTTTCCTGTCGTTTCTGTCCTTCAAAAGGGAAGGGTGTGGTTACTATGCCCAGGGTGAGAATACCCATCTCCCGGGCGATTTTGGCGATGATGGGAGTAGCTCCGGTACCGGTGCCTCCACCCATTCCGGCTGCGAGAAAGATCATATCCGCACCTTCAAGGTGGGATTTGATTTCATCTTTGGATTCTTCTGCGCTGCGCGAGCCCGTCTCCGGATTTGCTCCTGTACCCAGGCCCCGGGTGAGTTTCTTTCCCAATTGGAGTTTCATCTTTGCCAAAGATTTGGTAAGATCATCTGCGTCTGTATTGGCGGCGATAAATTCCACTCCGCCGAGTTCATTTTTGATCATAGCATTGATGGCATTGCCACCGGCTCCGCCGACTCCGATCACTTTGATGTTTGTGCCAAGCTGTGCAGGTCTTTCGTCAAATTCAATCATGGTATCCCCCTTAGGTGAAATCTTTTATTATCTTTTTTAGTTTATCTACAAATTTGCTGCTACCCAGATTTCCGAGATTGCTCAGAGAAAAGCTGCGGGTCTCAGGTTCATGTTCAAAGCCCATGGCGTAATACAGAATGCCTACCGTGGTGGCAAAAGCCGGATCGTCCAGCCGGTTTGTAATGCCCCCCAGCCTGGATAGATCGGGTTTGGCGATCTTGACTTGGAGGTTAAAAGCGATATTGACGGAATTATCTATATTCTCCAAATTGGCGGTTCCACCGGTGAGAATGATCCCCGCTGTAACTAATTCCGGTGTGTAAAAATCTTTACTGCGATCGTAGCACAGAGCCAGGATCTCTTCTACCCGGTGCTGAATCACGTGACTCACCAGGTATTGAGGACGGCGGGTGCTGGCTCTTCCGCTGATGCCTTCTACATCTATTTCCAGAGATTGATCCACCTCGGCGGCATTGGCATTGCCAAATTGGGTCTTGATGTATTCGGCATTGGCCAAAGTGGTCTTGAGTCCGATGGCGATGTCTTCGGTAATGGCTTTCCCCGCCATGGGGATCACCATGACCTTTTCCAGGGCTCCACGATTGTAAATGGAGACATCAGCAGAACCTCCGCCGATGTCGATCAAAATGGCACCCAAACGGCGCTCATCTTCAGAAAGTACACTGTGACTGAGAGCGATGTGATTGAGTACAAAATTCTCCGGATCGATCTCATAGCCAGAGATGTTTATACATTTGGTGAGATTCCGCAGGGGGGTGAGCTCAGAGAGTATCGTGAGCACCTTGGCGGTGAGGTGAAAGCCGTTCATATTTACGGGATTGTGAATGTCGTCCTGAGAATCTATAATAAAATCGTGCGGTATGCCGTGAAGAATCTTGTGGCGTTCAAAGCCTTTTTGGATCTTCACGCTGTTTTTGGCGTCTGCAATCACTTGGTCCACGTGTTCTATGGAAATTTCTCCGGGTTCGTTGGGGCTTTCGGTAGGGATAGAGATTCTGCCATCGCCCAATTGAGTGCGGATGTGTTCTCCCGTAATATTGGCATAGATGTTCTCAGCTTCCGTATCCGCTGCTTCTTCTGCCTTGGCGAGAGATTTTCTGATGCACTCGGCCAGGGCTCCAATGTCTTTTACTATTCCGCGTTCGATTCCTTCTGAGGGAGATTCTCCGATACCCAGAATTTCGAGACGATCATCTGTGACGGTGCGGGCGATAATCGATCTCACCATGGTGGAACCTATATCCAAAGCTGTGATTATACTGCCTTTCATTTATCTCTTTCCTTTACTACTACTTGGTTTTCAAAGCGTAAATCTACCAAGCTCCGGCGATTTATATTGCCGTTATCCTGCACAAATTGGTAACGCTTCAGCTGGGCGGCAATATCATCCTCCGCAGGAATGATGCGGGTGCCATATCTGGCATCGACGATATTGATAGTATCATCGATCATATAATACTCGGAGATGATAAGCAGATATTCCGGGGCTTCCTGCATGATTTTCAGATGCAGAGCCAGAATGCGGCGAATATCGCTTTTGGTAAGCTGATTGCCGGGTTTTAATTGTGCGTCTTTGTAATATGAACTGTAAATCGGAATATCTTCGCGATAATAGGTAGTATAACGCTCCATAATGATCCCTTCAGAATCGATGGGATGAAGCCGGCCTTCCTGGCTTTTCACATACAGGACGCCTTCCCGCTCTTTGACGTTGATCTTGAGGGTACTGAGCAATTGCCGTCTGATTTTGAGCTCTTTGACCCGCGATATCTCCAAAATATCTTGCTTGAGTTTCTTTACCGGAATTTTGAACAGGTTTTGACCGAGCTGAGCTTCGCAGTATTGGGCAATTAAGGAATCCGGAATCGCAGTGTTGCCGGAGATTTCTATCCGCTGCAGCTCCAAAAAAGGTAAGTGCCTGAGCGCGTACCAAGCCCCTACGACAAGCGTGATTACGCCTGCCAGGCTAAGGGCAAAAAACAGATAGTATCTGCTATTTCCGCGACGCTTCCTAACTCTCATTTTCCTACCTTATTGATATTTAAGTGTATATGGCTCTACTGCCTGATTTGAGAAAAACTGAACCGAGCTCATAACTTACTACTTTTTTGGGGTTTACTGATTGTGTCAACTCTTTTTTTTAGCTCATGCAAAATTTCTTCGCCATATTGCCAAATATTGCCGGCACCCATGGTGATGAAAAGGTCATCAGGGCTTAGCAGAGCGAGGGTTTGGGGTACTATCTCATCATTGTTTTCCAGCACATGAACCTGACGATGACCGCTTTGAATAGCTACCTCAGCGATCAGCTTTGAGGTGATGCCGGCAATAGGTTGCTCACGGGCCGGATAAATTGGAGCCAAAATCAAGCAATCACAAGAGAAAAAGGATTTGCCAAACTTTTCATAGAGATCGCGGGTTCGCGAATACAGATGCGGTTGGAAGAGGGCAACTATGCGGCGGTCCACACTGTCCTTAAATCCTTCCAGAGTGGCCATAATCTCGGTGGGATGATGCGCGTAATCGTCATACACTAT
>CAXZAB010000226.1:0-3993 GCA_964293715.1 uncultured bacterium
TGTCCGCCGGAGATTTGATCCGGGAACTTATTGGCCTGATCTTCCATCTTCACCAGAGTCATCATTTCTCTCACCCTCTCTTTGATCTCGGCTTTGGGAGTCTTTTTGATCCTCAGGCCAAAGGCGACGTTGTCATAGAGAGTCATATGGGGGAATAGTGAATAATTTTGAAAGATGGTATTCACCTCACGTTTGTAGGGGGGCAAATCTGTAATAACTTGGTCGCCCAGACGGATGATGCCCTCTGTGGGCGTCTCAAAGCCGGCGATCATGCGCAGTAAAGTGGTCTTGCCACAGCCGCTGGGGCCCAAAAAAGAAAAAAGCTCACCGCTTTTGATGGTGAGATTCACCTCGTCCACTGCGGTGAACGCGCCAAAATCTTTGCTTACATTTTCCAGTACAATATCTTCCACTGCTTCCTCTGTTTATGTTTATGTATTTGCTGCCTTAAGCTGCTGGATTGGATGCATCCTCTGCTGGATTGGATACGTCTCGCGTCCAGTAAAATCCCAGACCCAAACCCGCTGGATTGGATGCGTCTCGCGTCCAGTAAAACCTCCTGCCCTGACAAAAGTGGAGCAGACCCGATCAAAACTCAGCCCCTACTGCAGGCGAGACGCCTGCAATCCAGACAATTGTCTGTGTTTTTTAATGAGCAAAAAAATACAGTGGGGAATGCCGGGCGGCATCCCCACTGCTCGGAGGGCATTCTATGTAGGGTCTGTAGGCTATTTACACTGTTTGCAATTCCTCTGTTTCTGTCAAGAGAAAAAGTGCACTTTCTTCCTATATGGCTGTTGATATATTTCAACAAGTCCTCAATGTGCTATAATTAGCTTGCACTTACGTACTGTATCCGGAGTCTCAAATTGTAGGAAATAAATGCCGTTTGTGGATTTATATCCACTTTTGTCGCGTCCATTCCACATGATTGTACCCTGCTTTTGGAAGACATTTTCTTCATAAACCAATTGTCCCCGCAGATTATAAATGCTGATCCGGGCGAGACTGGCCTTTTCCTGCTGATAATCTATGGATAAAAGCGCGCCTTTGCCCAGAGGATTCGGATAGGGCTTCAGGCTTTGCACCAGAGCTGGGGCTGCATCTGGCGGATTGCTCAGCGGCAGAATCGTGGCTATATACCATTGACTTTCGGCAGGCAGCCAGCTGAGATTGCCCAGGCTGTCTTCCGCTTTAATCTGATAGTAAAAGTACACGTCACCTTCCGTAAAATCCGGGAAGAGAGTGTACAGATAAAGGTCGTTGCCGCCATAGACCATGTCCTGGCTGTGCTCGGCACCTTCATCAGTTCTATAGGTGAACGAGACTGAAGCTATGCCGGAGGCATCTTCGGCAAGTACGACAAAGGTGACTTCATCATTGCCGATGGATTCAATAGGGTTGTGGCTGATTACAGGGGCCTGAGCATCACCTTCCACCACGAAGATGTGAGGATCCAGCTGAGCAAAATCCGGTTGGGTGCGCCGCTGTCCGCTGTGATCCACAGCCTGGATAAAATAGCGGATCGTATCGCCGGGGGCATAGCCTGTGATCGAGCTCTGATAGCTGTGTCCACTCGCGAAATCCAGTAAACTGTATTGCCAGTCTGAGCTATTGAAGCGATAGGCCACAAACAGCGAATCTGCCTTGAGCCCGGCTCCGCTATGGGCAACTATATCGGCCACAAAAGCATATTCCTGGCTGTAATCCTGATTGCCAAAATAGGGTTGGTGCGAGATCTCAAGCATCTCTGCATCCGGAATCTCGTGCGTGCGGCAATGCAGGGCATCCGTGCTTTCCCAGGGGGTATAAGGGCTTCCCGGCACTCCGATGATCTCATATCCCGGCATAGCCTCTGCATAAACCTGCAGGGCTGCAGCATCGTGGCTGCTATTCATTGTGGGTACAAAAACGCGCTTGTTCAAAATCAAGGAATTGGAATAAGGCTGATTTTGGGGAGTATTCACCCGGTACACGTGGTAAGGATAGCCCCAGGCGCAGAGCTGCTGGCCAAAATAATCCGCCGTAGCTTCAAGCGCGCTGAAGCGGGGATGTGAGGGCGGCACACTGCGGATAAGGATTTTATCCGGCGCCAGAAACTTGCCCCAGCAATCGATGTGATCAATATAGGTATTATTCGGATCCTGCACCACATGATAATTCGTAATGCCCAGAAAGTCTTGCATCAGGCTGTTCACATTGGCTTGATTATTGGAGTTTTCCGTGTAGGCAATATGCGATTGAGCGGCGGTATTGATCCCGTCCGTCATATAATTACCCCCGGTCTGATAGAGATTCATCCCATAATAAGGCAGATCAAATAGATTGGCATACAGCTGGGGGATCAGGTTATCTGTGGGACGGGGGCGGTTGTACTGGAAGTCCAGCACCCCATAATCCCCATTGCCATCATAGAGGAACCAGGGCCCGTAGTCCCGCACCCAATAAGAATCGGTGCTGGCAATCATAAACTCCACCCGCTCAAGGTTCACCCCCGCAGAGCTGAAGGAATTTTGCGCGGAATTCATCTGAGAGGCGCTGCTCACCAAACACAGAACATCCACGGTCTGGGCGAGCTGTACCACCAAAGCGGTGGGAATCCCCAAAGGATAGCGGATCATCACTGCACTGGCCGGTTCAAATTCGGCAATCGGTCTCACCGGTGCCAGAGGTGGCGGAGTCTGCGTAAAACGCTCCGCCCCGGCCCCAAGCAAGCCTTCGCCGCTGAATTGGCTGGCCTGTAAAACATTGCCCAAACCCAAGCCCAGGCAGATTATGAGTACTATACGATAGCTGATTTTCATCTTTTATATTCTTCTCCAAAACTCTTATCCCTTTTTTACATACAATTTTTGTGCCGATTCCAGTTTTTATTATAAGGAAGGCGCGCGTTCATATTAGATTATCTGTGCTTTTGCCACAGTCCCGACCCTGTAAAGACTAAATTTCTGCACACAAAAAAAGGCCCCTGCATATAGCAAGGGCCTTGGTTCAGCAGACTTTATTTCGTAATATCCAGGCTGTCAAACAAGAGCTGCAGCAGGATTGATACGATTAATTCAAAGAAGATCTGCTCGTTTTCCTCACTTACCAGGGGAATATTGATCAAGGAATTGAGCCGGGAGGCGTGTTCATGGGTGAGAGAATTGCTGTTCATTTTCATGTCTATCTCCTTTACATGGTTTCAGTAAGTAGTTCGGATCCGGTTACGTGAGGCAAAAATCCCTCATCTATACTGGCTGCGACGTTTGTGATCCCGGGAAACAGGGTGGCAAGATCGCCATAACTCAGACTCTTCAAATCCACAGTGCCCACATTGGCAGCGGCGAGCGCGTAAAACAGCTTTACAAAGATGGCATAGCCGTTCGGGCCGATTTTCTTTGAGCCCGAGATTTCGCGTCCATAAATATGCGCATAGGTACGCAGGTCAGATTTGTAAGCCTCGCTGCACTCGCCATAGATCATCGCCAAATTCTTGGCCGCAGAGCCGAGCTCGGCATTGTGCTCGGTGAGCTTGGGCACTACATACTTGCGCGCAATGCAGATAGCACCATTTTTGTAACTGGCGAAGGTGATCTCATCGATGGTTCCGCTATAAGCGGAAATTCCGTATTTAAACTTTGTTTTCATGATTTGTGTTCTCCCTATAATTTTATTTGGTGAGGCTTCCGGATTGCCTATATCTTTCCTATGGGAGACAAGCTGTGGACAAACGAGGAAAAATTATGATACTGCGATGTCAAAATATGCGTAGGACTGTTTTGACTTGCAATTTTGATCTGCCGACAAAGCTTCAGCAATTCGCCTGCTTTACTACCTGGCAAACTCATTACAAACTATCCTCCAGCCAAAATTGTGAGTTTAAACAGGGAAATCACGATACTGCGAAAAAAATATGCGCTCAGCGATGCTTTTGTTTTAACTCAAAAACGACCAAGCTAATCTCATAACAATCTGCCAGACTGAAAAATATAGACTAAGCAAAGCAAGACG
>CAXZAB010000227.1:0-3976 GCA_964293715.1 uncultured bacterium
TCTCTCGTATAATAATGGACATATCATTTGAATATCCTGCGTGATTGTTGTAAATGCTACATCGGTTAACGGGATCAAATTCTATGGTTGTTTCTGGATCCAAATATCTTCCGAAATAGGATAATGCTCCAGTATGTTTTCCCCAGTTATGGGCTATGGTAGTGCCGGCCAGATAGCCGGAGCCATACATAAGATAAATCCCTGCTCCAGACATTGCCCGGTTATTTATAACCCGGCAATTGATTATGGAGATATCGCTGTAAACAGCACAGATAGCTCCTCCCTTTCTGCCCCTACCGGGGATCCACATACTACCTATACCATTGGTCAGATACAAGCCCTGGATCGTAACAAGCGCATCCTGATCGATATAAATGCAGCTCCCGCTTTGATTGCCATCAATCACAGTTTGCGCAATAAAGGTGCTGTCGGAAGTAATGAGCTCCATGCTTGCGATGGTCAGCTGCCTGCTTAAAATTTCAATGTTTTCGTAATATGTACCGGGGTGAATGAGAATGGTATCCTGATCTGCCGCTGAATTAACCGCAGATTGGATGTCGCCATAGGCCTGCGTACCATCCAGTGCTACGTACAGGATAGCGGCGTTTAAAGTGAGCGGGATCAGTAGAATAAATGCCAGTATAAATTTCATCATAATCTCCTTTTTGAGTAGTGTCTGCATAAAACTTAAAAGATGGGAAGCAGATGCCCGCTTCCCATCTTAATCGTACGAGCTTACTTCAACATAAGCATTTTGTGAGTATGGGATTCAGATTCGGTATTGATGCGAATAAAATAGATGCCGCTGCTAACGGGATTGTTAGCGCTGTCTCTGCCATCCCATTTAATGGTGTTAATGCCGACATTATATGGTTTTCTGCCCATTTCACGAACAATCTGACCCTTGATATTGTAGATGAGGACATTAGCTTCCGCTTTGGCCGTCAAAGTGAAAGAAATATTGGTATTCGGATTGAAGGGATTAGGATAGTTTGACATGGTTCTAATAATGCTGACAGCACTATCGCTATCTCCGGAGCCATTTCCGTTTAGCTTCACCTGATAGAGACCATCTTTTTCGGCGATGATCTGGCCATCAGAGAAAGCAAGGTTATTTAGATCAAGCAGTTCGTATGCGTAGTGGCTGGAAGGCTGCGCTTTTGTATTATAGACGATCTCAAACGTGAGCGGAGAAGGATTTTCGTAATCCGGATAAGCGAGAATCTGGCAGGGGAATGAATCTGGGTTCACCGCCCCGATGCAGGTCCCATCCTGCAGTACACCGATTTCCTGAATAGTGTCTGCATTGTCAATATCTACCACGTCTATTACTACATAATCGGGGGTATCTTCCCAAGTGAAACATACCGCTTTTTCTTTCCCCGGAGTTGGCAGCTCCGGAGCGTATGATCTATTCCAAGTGAAACTGTTTTGATTATTCTTAAATGTTACAATGTAGCCCTTGCCAAAGTCCATGTTTTTACCTTTGGTTATCCAAGAGTACAGCGGCTCTGAGCCCAGGGGATCGCCTTTGGGGTTCACCAAAGGAATGCTATAGAACCAATCCTCTGCCCTTACAGACTTCACATTTGCCCACGAATCACCAAATGCGTCTTTAATATTCTGAGAGGGCAGCAAGGTGTAGCTGACCCAATATCGCTCATTTGCCACAATTGAAGAAAGAAGCGGGTCACTCAGCGCAGAGGGATCTACCAGACAAGCTTGTGTCATCGGCCCTGGATCCACAGAGGTATGTATTGAGGGTGAATCGCTGGCAAAAGTAAGCTTATAGAGTTGCTTTTGGTTTAATGGAATTTCTCCGGGGTGCCATCCCTCTTCGTGTATCCAATAGATGCTATCAAAATAACCATCTCCGTAAGTAACTAAACCCAAACCGCCCCTATCCGTGTCAGTAAAGTAATTCAAAACATCAGACATCGGAGCTGTTCCAGGTGTCTTCATGATAGGGAAACCCGTCCAGTTTACCCCTTGATGGAAACCAAGTTTATGGGTATATAAACCATCGGCACGGGCAAAATCAGGTAGCCTTACGATATTACCGGTAGAGGAGATAAATACCAGTTCGTTATTGTCAATTTCATGAATCACGCGATCTGATTCCCATTCAACATTACTCATATTAACATAAGGCGTGCTGCTGTCTGGGAATTCGCTCATTACTCCGGCCAGGAAGTGGTTTCTTCTACTGTAGTCAACATCGTAGTAATAGGCAAGGGGATGGTAATCGTCATCTGTTTGTTTGTAAGCATAGATATCCATGCCATCTGATAATATGAAATTTATGTCGTATCCATATATATTTGGGTATGCATAAATAAGCCATAGCGCATTTTTTAGTCCCTGCAAGACATTACCATTCTGCAAGTGTATATTTAGCATAATCCAAGAGAAATAAACTTCAGAATCAACGTCTGTGTCGAGTTGATGTTCAACTAACCAGTTTGAATCGAGATTATTGATAAGAACAACAATGCTGTCTGCGGAAACAGTCCCATTATGCATAAAACTGTAATCTCTTCCTCCATATCTCATTATAAATGGGTGTGGGTCTGGGATATTTGGCGAACCGCTGGTCGCATTTCGAACATGACCCAAAAGAATCCTGGGTGTGACATTCCCAAGCCTAAACTGCAACATCGTATTCTGAAACAACCAATGATTATTCGCTGAATCTCTACTTCTTATTACATGATCAGGGTTAAACTGAGGGCCTGGGTCATCATAATCATACCATGCCAGGCTCCAGCCATCATTGTTTGGTATTCCCAATTCCTCAAGTTTTCTCAAACATGGATTGGTAAAGCCATAATAAGTCGAATCATAGATAGTGCTTGCTGAGAGATTGTTGCCATTCAGTCCCATCAGTGCCATCATTCTACAATCTGCGGATAAGAGTGATTTTGTGAGAAAAAGTGCTATGAAAAGCACAATGATTTTCAAATGGTTACTGCAATTCTTACTCTCGAATTGCTTGTTTCGTAACCTGTTTGCCATGCCTATGTTATCCCGATATAGTTGTTCGGGGGGGGGTAAAACGAATGATACATTATCGATCATTTCTTTATTCTCCTTACTTTTATTTTTGGCCATTGGCCACACAATACTTAGTTTTTATGTTTACACATATGTTCGATTATACCACTCTAAGTTAAGTGATATCTCAAAAGTTGGTTAAAATTCCAACTCTCCGTTTCTGGGGTTATTTGAGAACATTTTAAGTTCTCGCTTCTTGCAATTTATCTGAGGTTATACGACCTGTTACTATGTTTTCATCTTTGCCTTTAAAGTCAAGCTCTTTTTTAGCAGCTACTTGAGCCATCGCGCGCAAACGCACATCCTGATCCTCTAACTTACTTGGTTTTCCTTATTCAACTCCTTTCTGGCAATCGGCTGATCCCGTGCCAGTTTAATAAAGGGATGCTGTGCTCTGCGCAGTTCTGCCAGCAGATGGATTTGTCTTTGGCATCATAGACTTGTATCCAGCTGATGTCTGCCGGTTCATAGCGAAAGATGATTGGTTTACCGATGTGATTTATCCGTTCCGGGTGCCATAATGAAGTTTGCCCCAGATGATGCCTTCATGGCGGACTGCTTTTCTCTCTGCCACATAAATCTATATGACCACTGTGACAGGTAATACTCATTTGCAAGTTTGGGTGAAGCTTTGTAGTTTTAAGATCTTCTTTGATTTTTCCTTCGGTTTTACTACCCTCTCACTTGCAGCGCTCCTCCTATATAAGATACAATAGAACAAAGAAGGGAAGATAATCCTGGCAGTAGTGTATCTTAAATTTGCTGACCTGAAGTCCTGTTCTTAGCCCGAGACTGTTCAATAAGTTTCAATTATTTTCCAATAACTTAGCTGATTCAATAGTCTAAAGAGTGGGCGAGGCATCCTTCCTGCAATCCATTCCTCAGAATTGACATGGCGCCTTGGGATAGTTTATCATGCAAA
>CAXZAB010000228.1:0-3969 GCA_964293715.1 uncultured bacterium
TGGCTTTTTGCCAGGCTATGTAAGCGGAAAAGATTGTGACAGCCAGGATGATCGCCACAATCAGCCAATACCAGATTTGTTTGAGATAATTAGCATAATCTGGATAGCTATTGCGGGAAAGCATGGGTCTGATGGTCTGGGGTTTACCGGATTCCAGAAGGGAAGAAAAATAGCTGACCACACTCGCGCTCTTGACCTGGATCTCGAGCTCTTTGCTGGCATATTTGCGATAGCTGCCAGCATCGGGATCAAACCAGCTGAAACTCAGCGCAGGCAAAATGTATTTACCCTTGTCTTTGGGGATAATGGTGTAATATAGGGTGCGGCTGCCTTCCACGCCGGCATTCAGACGGTCTATGGCTGTGGGAGAGGAGATTTGAGCGCTGCTTTCAGGAAATTGGGGGTGGCCAAAATGGTTGAAATTACCCTGACCTGCAATGCGTAAACTAAAGGTAATAGCTTCACCGAGACTGATGGACTCAGTGCTGAGTTTGTCCGAGACTTCAAAAGTGCCCACTGCGCCACCAAAGCCTTTTGGGACATTGTATTTGGGCAAAGGCATTACCTCTAGCCAAGCTGGCTCGGAGTTCACCTTCTGGTTCAGATAACCAAATTCATAGATGCGTGCCCGCCCCTGAATCAGAGGAGCCTGCAATTCTCCCGCGGCATTGGGCAGGAGCATGATGCGCTTGATCAAAGCCCTCTGGAATCTCTGGCCTTCATAGCTCACCGTCTCATACTCCAACGCGGTAGGCGTCTCATAATCGCTTTTGCCATAACCGGGGAAATCTTTTTCACCTTCAAGACTGAAGGAACGCACCATCTGATCTGTATATAGATAGTAAGACACCACGGCGGGCTGACCTTTATATACTTTTTGCCGCTGTGGATAGGCCAGAATCAGGGTGGAACCGGCAATGCGGTCTGCAGACCAGGGCAAATCCGGATCGTCAAAATCAAAGCCTGGGGCCAGACCGGGACTGCTCTGAGCCTGAGAACCTGAGGAAGATTTTACTACTGTGACAGCAATTGCAGAGCTACTGTAAACTTTGTTACCAATCCTCACATTCTGGGGCGGGATCGTAGTGTTGCCTTCCCTTTGGGGGATGTAATAATAGATAAAAGACTTCACATGTTGGGTTTCGACCTTGAAGCCACTCATAGTGGTAGAGCTGCGCGAAGAGCTGCGCATATTGACGAAGGTAAAGAGCTCAAAGCTGGGCGGACTGGGCTCCGGTATGGCGATACTGCTGTCGCTCTTGATTTCAAGGGTGTATTCAAGGCGCTCGGCCAGAGAAAGCCGGTTTTTATTCACCGAGGCCGTCACCGTTACAGCCATCAGGATGATCGGCAGCAGCAGCACTATCAAAAGCAGATATCTTTTCATTTTACCACCAATTTTGGGTTTTGGGCGGGGTCTTGTTTTCCTGTTTTTTACGATCCCTGGTCTCCAGATTATCCAAGGCTTCGAGGATATTGCGCACTTCCTCTTCATCCCTCTGCTCATCTTCAGACTCCTGTTCAAGCTCAGGTTCAGGGGGATTTTCGTCCAGCTTTTTCAAAGCCAGCTCCAGATTGGCTTTGCAGTCTTCATCGCTGGGATCGATAAGGAGCGCCTCTTCATAGCTGTTTACGGCAGCCTCATAATCCTCTTTTTGAAAAGCGATATTGCCCCGGTCATAATGCAATGCTGCCCCGGCGGGATCCTTCTTCAAAGCTTCTTCCGAGGCGACTTCCGCCTCAGCATAGTTACCGTTTTTGTAGCGGGCTTTGGCCATATTTCCGGCTGCTACGGCACCTTCCTTTTCCTGATTGCGGGCAAAGAGTTTCTCTGCGCTTTCATAACGCTTTAGATTCAGCAGTTCTCGCCCCAGGCTATTGAAGAAAACCTGTGGACGGAAGACCAGCTCCAGAATCAAAAGCAGCAATAGCCCAGCCAAAACGGCAAGCAGAATCTTCTGTTTTTTAGTCATATCCTGTCCTTCTTCTCTTGTCTTTTGAGAGGGACTATCAGGCTTTCCAAAAGTAGAAAGATCAGGGCTGCGAAGACAAAGAGATGATACTGCTCTTTATACAGGTTCACGGTGCGGACTTTGCTTTGGCTCTTTTCACTTTGATAGATGCGGGATAAAAGCAGTTTAATCTCTGCTGCGGAAGGGGTAATGCGGAAAAATTCGCCTCCGCTCACTTGCGCAATGCGTTTGAGTCTGGCTACGTCCAATTTGCTGATCCGCTCTTCACCGGTATAAGGATTGCGGATGAGCGCTCCTTCTTCGGAGCCCACCCCCATAGTGTAAATGCGGATGTGATCGCTGGACAAATCGCGGGCTTTGGCGATGGCTGCGGAGGAGAGGTCTTCCCCATCTGAAATCAGCACCAAGACCCCGGGTCCGGAGCCCGCTTGGAAGGCAGTTCTGGCTGCATCCAGGGCTCTGCCGATATCGGTTCCGGCCCGTACCGCAGAATCTGTGGACAGGCTGCTGAGCACCATTTTCACAGCTTCGTAATCCTCAGTGAGTGGACATTCTACAGTGGCTGCTCCGGCAAATGAGATCACGCCCAAACGGTCTGTTTTCAGCTGATCCACAAAGGCAGAAACCTGCAAGATAGAGCGGGTCAAGCGGCTGGGCTGAATGTCCGTAGCTTCCATACTGCGAGAGACATCGATGGCAAAGATGATATCCATGCCAGAAGAGCTGATCTCACGCTCTTTAAAATCCCATTGCGGCCGGGCCAAAGCGATCACGATGAAGGCGAAAGCGATGACCAAAAGAAAAAGTTTGAGGGAACTGTAAAAGGGAGAGCGCTGCCGCAGATAAATCTGCATAAAGGCAGTTTCGGCGAATTGGGAAAAGCGGGATTTAAAGCGCTTGCTGTTCAACCAAATCAACCAGATCAGAAGCGGAATCAGGCAGAGGATGAGAAGAGCGTAAGGATTATAAAGATTCATCACTTACTCCGGCAAGATCGGCAAAATATAGCTTTTACACAAGATTTCCAGCCCAATTAAAATCAGGGCCAGCATAAGAAACAGCGGAAAGCGTTCAGCCCACTGATAGTTGATCTTACCGCTCATCGGGGAACGCTGAAGCGCATCCAGCTCTTTCATAATCTCACGCAATTGCGTGGCATCTTCCGCTTTGGAGGCTTTACCGGTCTTGGTGATTTCAGCGATTCTATCCAAAGTCTGCATATCCAGCTCAATCAAAGTAGGGATGTTGTGGGTGCCGAAAAAAGGATCGGAATAAGGAAAAGGGACCATACCTCCGCTGCCCACTCCGATGGGATAGACCTTGATGCCCAGAGCCTCTGCCATGCGCGCTGCCGAAATGGGATCGATTTCTCCGGTGTTATTTACGCCATCCGTGATCAGGATCACAATGCGGGATTTGGCATCGCTGTCTTTGAGCCGGGCCACCGCTTTGGCCAGACCCATACCGATCGCGGTACCGCTGGCCTCAATATTCACTTCCAAATGATCCAAAACAGACATCACCGCTGCATGATCATAGCTCAACGGACTGCAGGTGACGGCATATTCCGAAAAAGAGACGAGAGCAAAACGGTCGTTGGGCCGCCGGGAAACAAAGTCTTTGGCCACCTTCACCGCTGCACCCAGACGGTTTTGGGGCAGAAAATCAAGAGCCAACATAGAGCCGCTTACATCCAGCGCAATCGCGATATCCACGCCTTTTTTGCGGAAATCGCGGCTGGCTGTTCCCCATTGCGGGCGGGCCAATGCAATACTCAAGCAAAAGTGAAGCAATGGTCTCAAAACCGGATAGAAGTACTTCCAGAACTGTTTTCCTTCCGAAAGTTGCAAGAGCAATCGCAATCTGCTGTTTGGCAAAGCCAGTTTCTTGGTTTTGCGTACGCGTAAATCCAGATACAAATAGCCCGGGATGAGCAGCAGCAAAAGCAAGTACGGAGCTTGAGCAAATCTAAGCATTGATACCGGGAGCGAATTTC
>CAXZAB010000229.1:0-3969 GCA_964293715.1 uncultured bacterium
CTCGAAGGCATCCTATATTCATACGACACTATTTCATCAACATCATCTTGTGAACCTGACGATTATTTCCCTGCTCTATCAGAGCAAAATAAAGACCGGAACCAAGCGATCTGCCACCAGCATCCGTCCCATCCCAGCTTACGGTAAGCTTACCGGCAAGCATCTGTTTATGGAGCAGCTCTTTAACCTTTTGTACCTTGATATTGTAGATTGTCACGAGCACCTTCCCGTCCTTGGGCACAGTATATTCTATTGTGGTGTCCGGATTGAAGGGATTGGGATAATTACGTACCGATTGGAGCAAAATAGATCCTTGTAGATTATCATCGTTACTTACTATAGCATCGACTTTGGCTTTCATCACACCTGCGGAACCGGGAATAAGGAAACAACCCGGCTCATAGAAACACAAGTTATACCCGTTCAAATGCCCCAGCGAGACAAAATTTGAATCCAGGACGAAGGCATAGCGCCAGTCATTGAACATATAATGCCCGTGCCCATCATAACTGCCCTGCGAAGGGAAACCAGCGGGAAAATGTGTAGTTTGAGTAACTACAGGATTATCAGGATCGCTGGTATCGATAACCACACAACCTTCATAGCCATTATGAAGAATAGCGTCATCGAGGATGAGGAGTGTTTGTCCGCCCAAGATCAGTTCATCCAGATAAGTTAAAGAATAATCCTGCTCAATGCGGTAAAAATACATCTCGCCAATGTCAGATCTGCCTACCACTAAATGATTTGCACCATAAAAACAGGTGTTTATGCCGGTATGAGACAGAACTGTCGTAGACTGTAAAACTATGCCAGGCGGGGTTAGTTTATAGATGTATATCCGCCTTTGATTATTTATAAGCCTGGTCAAAGATAATAGATCTCCACAAACAGCAATGCCGGACGTTTCAGAAGGGATGGGCATGCTCCATGTACGCGAAATTCCGCCCTCGTCCAATCCTACTACCTGCAAGCTTTTGGACTCGAAAACAATCTTGTCAGCCCCATGTACGCTAGTATTTCGAACCAATTGTCCATCATTAAAGTAATCCAAAAACTTCTCTGTTTGCAGATCGAATATTTTGCTTCCGATGATTTCTGTCGAATCACGCTCTGCCAGGACAAGATAACGCCCGAGAATCAAAGCACTAAATTGGTAGCTTGAGGACTCATTAAGTATGGCCTGGACATTAAATTCGCCGTCCAGGATCAGAGAACGATGGAATCCTGCGAGAAAGTAACCGCCCGTAGCTGGAAACAATGTATAGCCCCAAATACCGGCGAAGCTCGCAGTATCGAGCAATTGCCAATCACCAATATTTGAATATAGATACTTTTCTATCTGCCAGATGTTTGCGCTGTTTCTTCCAGTTACACATATCATATCCCCGGATTCCACACATATATCGAATCCACTTCTTAGCTCTGTAGAATGCAGCAGAGATAAAACAGCTGCATTGATATCCGAAAGATCCAAGCGGCCAAACCGGAATTCCTCTTGTCTGTTGCTGCAGATAGCGTATATATTATCTGCTATGGATATGATATAGTGAAATGCAAACTGCTCCAGCCCGAAAACATAAAGGCGTTCAGGATACTGAGTGGGTGTATCTGAAGTGTATAATGCTCTGTCCCAACCAATGTAGATATAGTGTCCATTCAGATAGTAGAACCCCCTGAAGGCCTCACTCCAGATTATATCAATTCTGGAAATAAGCAACGGGGAAAGCAGGTTGCTCACATCTACGATGCTTCGATCAGCCTGATCATGCCAGCTTAAGTCATGATGGCGAGCTTCAAAGATTAATACTCCATTTGCCAGTGCAAAGCATTCGTTTGGATTCACAATGGTAGCAGTATCCTCCGCCGGATCGCTGAGATCAGTACTGCTGAGGAGATAGAGACCTTCCAAGGGATCGTACAAGTAAATATCAAGAATCCCAAATACTGTGATGGCAAACAGGGTATCGCCATCTCCCTTTAGAACGTTCACGTAGCGCTCTGCTCCAGGAACGGATTGTTCAAAGACAATTTCATTTCCTGCCACTGAAAAAACTCTGGATGGCACCCCCATTAAGGAGACAATTTTACCATCTGATACGGGCAGCGTAAAATTAGGGTTTATAGGTGTATTGCCATATTCCACGAAGTCCAGCACAGTATGTGACAATTTGGCATGCTGGCAAAGAAAAGAGAGCAAAAACACCAACACAAGTGTCAACTTGATGATCAATGAATTATTATTCATCTTATGTCTCCTGCTTACGTCTGGAAGTATGAGGTAAATTCCATTTATATTTATTACGGTACACTGAGAACGTTTTCAAATTCTCGCCTCTTATAATTAATCTAAGATAAAAAGACTCATTAACTCATTTAATCAGTGTGATTTTGGCTTGGCTGCTGCTGCCTTCAGCCGTAAACTTCAATAGATAAATCCCACTGCCACAGGCTTGCCCCCTATCGTCCAAACTATTCCAGAGCAGGCTATGCGTGCCGGCCGCCTTGGCTCCGGAATCAAGCTGGCGAATCAATTCTCCTTTCAGATTATAAACCCCCATCTCTACATCAGACGCTTTACTGAGCTCTATTGTGATGGTGGTGCTGGGGTTGAAGGGATTGGGATGAATGGATTTTATGCCGGTGATGAGCGGAGCAGCAGCGCCTTCTGGCAAGCTAACGACATTTACGCTAACGACTACAGACCCATGAAAGTAGGAAGAGCCGGAATAGGCCATGCTTTGAAGCCAATAGTACCACAAGCCTTGCGCTACGCTAATATCGGTGAAAGAATAGCTTTGCAAATGGGATGTATTGGTTGCAGGAATTAGCGGGCTCACAGAGCTTGCGCTGGCTGATTCGTTCACATTATTGCGGTAGATGGAAAAGCCCATGAGATCTGCTTCAGATTGGGTAACCCAGTTGATTTGGACGAAGTTCTGTGGGGTGACTATGGCCGTTAAAGACAATAATTCTACCGGCGGGGCTTCATCAGAGATGCTGAAGCAGTTATCGGAAACGTCGAAACAGACGCTGCTCTCTGTGTCCTGAACTTTGATCAGGCAGTTTACTGAGTTTACCTCGGGAACGATAAAGGAAAAACTGCCCAGTGCAGCAAGCACAGGACTGGAATTCAGCTGGATCCAGCTCTGATTGTTGTCTATGGATAAGAGAACGTTCACATCGCTCACTCCAACGTACTGCCAGTTCACGGTCTGCACAGTACCAGAATACCAGTGTTCAAAACCATTGGGTACCATTACTTGCAGTTCAGGATCCACGCAGACACCGCTGAGGGAAATTTGCACGGGGCTGCAATTACTGGTGACAGTCACCATTCCAGTGTGAGTACCTGCTCCCAGTGGGGCATATTTTACGTCAAAGGTAACCGGGCTATCTAAGCCTTGGCTGCTGGGCAAAGCAGGTATGCCCTCCAAGGAATAATATTCACCGGTTATAGAAATATCCGATACACTCAGCGTGGTCGGGCTAACGTTATTTATGGTGAAGGTTTGCACTTCACTATTGCCGTTGATGAGGGTGCCATAATCCATGGTGCCGGGGCTTACAGTAATGACTGCCTCGTCTCCTCTGACCAGATCTTGCGCACTGCGGGGTAAAATCTTGTAGCCGGCCACGTTGTGATAATCCACCACGCCTTGAATCTGATACCACCACTGGCCTACAACGATTTGTGAGTCCTGAGGAACATAAAGGACATCATCTACCAGAGATTGCACATTGCTGCTGTCTGCTATCTTATACTGGCCAAACATATCCATGGTGCTTTTGATCTGGACGTCATTAAAGCGTACCAAAACACCTTCGTACGGCTCGGAAACAGCGCTGTTGAAAGGCAAATCTGCGGTAGAAAGGGGGGTTATCGGAATCGGATTGTTATGGGACAAGACCTCAGTTGCGCTTATGTTTGTAAGCTCGGTGAGATTATAATACTCACTCACGGTTCCG
>CAXZAB010000230.1:0-3965 GCA_964293715.1 uncultured bacterium
TGGGGGCATACTGGAATTCATCCAGGATATATTTCGCCTTGGGCTCATTGATCAAGGCTGCTGGATCCTCATTGGCAATTCTACGGGTAATGAGGTTTTCCAAGTCCAGATATTTGTAGCCGGGATATGCCATTTTGGCCAAAGTGGTCTTGCCAGATTGTCTGGGACCTGTGATGGTAATGATCGGGAAACCTTTGCAAAGCTCGGTTAATATGGCTTGCATCGTACGCGTTATCATGGTCAACTCCTATGTAAAACCGGAATCAGATTCCTGATCTACATAGAATAGACTATAGTTAATGTGTCAAGTCATTCTTCGCAGAAAGCTAAAAAGAACAATAAGCAATGGGCCACAAGGACGATAGATTTTCCCGCTTGACAAGCTGGCAGCTTTGAAGGATACGTATTCATAATGAAATTTTGGCTTTACCAAAGGAAAATATTTGAGGTTGCAATGAAAAACCAGGCTCTGCTGCTCGTCATCATAAGTCTTTTACTGGTCTCCGGCTTGACCGGATGCTCCAAAAATAAGAGTTTACACAAAAAAGCTCAGAACTTTTTTGAAAGAGGCAATTACGATTCCGCCACCTTTTTGGCAGTAGAATCGCTGCTCCTCAAGCCTGAATATGACAAGGCCGTTTACACTCTCGGAAAAGCTTACCCAAAGGCAAAGCAAGAACATCTGGAGCAGATTTCTGCGCTGCAAGATCTGGATAGCGAGGACAAATGGAAAGGCCTCCTTCAGGAATATCTGGCACTGGATAAGCTGCAACAGGCAGTAAAGAAGCTGCCCGCCATCTTTGATCCCAATACCGGATTCCGCCTCAATTTTGACTCCACAGATTACAGTGCTGAGATCAAACAGGCCCGCAGCAATGCAGCCGAGAATTATTATCAGAAAGGACTGCATCAGAGCATGATAGACAGCAGCCGCAGCTCACAGAAAAAGGCCGCGGGTTTCTTCACAGCAGCTCTGGATCTAATGCCGAATTACAAGGATAGCGCAGACCGCTATGAGACTGCCCGGCAAAACGCGATCACCAGAATAGCCATCACATCTTTTGAAAATAAATCCGGTGTAGGCAATCGCTACGGGGCCATAGACGACATACTTTCTGATCTGGTGATGAGCTACATCATGCTGAATCATAGTATTGGCGAATTTGTGGAAATCATCTCCCGGGCTCAGATGGAGCAAGTCTTCCGGGAACAAGAACTGGGTGCTTCAGGATTCGTGGATGAAACCAGCGCTGCCAGAATCGGAGTGCTTTTGGGTGCTCAGGAGATCTTGAGCGGAAGGATCCTGCAGGTGGATTATATGCGGGAGCGGGTCACTTATATAGATGAACGCGAAACTGCCACTGTTTTGATCGAGGGTGAAGACCCGGACAGCTCTGAGGATATGGAAATCAACTGCCTGTTCCGTAAATATACCAAAACCACATCTCTTAGGATATTAGCCTCATATTCGGTGGTGGATGTGTCCACTGGAAAGATAAAAACTCAGAAAAGTCTGAGCGCTTCCCGGTACTTTGAAGATGAGTGGGGCAAGGTCATCAGTGGAGATGAACGCGCCTTGACTACCAAGCAAAAGAATCTTGTCAAAACAAGAGAACCCTCCGCCCCTTCTGCCAAAGAAATGGTCTATGCAGCTTTGGACGAACTCTCCAGAGATATCGCCGCCCACTTTTTCTCTTATATACAATGAAATATCTGCAGCTCCTTGCGCTCCTGATTCTGCTCTGTTCTTGCAGCACAAACAGTACGCTGCCTGCCTGGATTGAGGGCTTTGATCATGATTCGCAGTATTTCAGTGCCTTGAGCGTGGTGAGCACACGCCAGCCGGATTATAAAGAGCTGGCCCGGAATTATGCGGCGCGGGAAATTTCCATGCAGATAGGCAGCAGCATTGAAGCAGAAACAAAGCTCAACGATAGTGAGAGCTATGGCATCTCGCAGACCCAATATCTCTCCTTTATCCGCAGCAACACTTCCGCCCGCCTGAAGAATCTGAGCCCGGCGCACTGCTATGAAGACGGGGAAAAATATTATGTGCTATACCGCCTCTCCAAAGCGGAATACTATGCCCAGCGTGCGCTGGAGCGAGACAGAGCCCTGGCAAAAACCGCGGGCCTCCTGCAAAAATACGATGATAATCTGAATGCTCCTGCCTCAGGCATATTGCTGCTGATTTCAGCTTTGGATAATATCGCGGAATTTCTGGACATGCCTCTGCTCTATGAAGGGCAGGATCTGGGCACAGAAATCTTTGCCCGTTTGTACGAGCTGCCTCTGCAGCTGCAATATGGCTGGGATACTCCTCTACTGGAAGTGACCGCCAAGGATTCCAGGCCCTATCTTCTCAGCGGTAAAACCTACCTGGGCAAGGACGAGATTGCTGCTCCCAAAATCCCGCTTAAGTTTGCCTCCGAAACTATCCCGATCCCGGAGACTGCTGTGAGTGACCATCAGGGCTGCTTTGCTCTCCCGATAAACAGGATAGATAGTTTTGCTGCCACTCAATACATCGACCTGAATTTTGATCAGCAGCATTACGATGCTCATTTCCAGAACTCCACAGCACTGGGCATCTGGCAGAGCCTGCATTTCGTGCCTCAAAGGCTGAAACTCATAGTTTCAAAACCGCTTGTATATTTGGATTATGCTTATATTTCTGCTTACCAAAGCGGGCTGAGTGAATCCATCGCCGGAGCTCTGGCCAATCTCAAGCTGGCGCAGAGTCCAAAGGCTGAGGCTGCCCAATATACCCTCCAGGTGAGAATCTTTTCCAAAGAGGGGGACTATCTGCCCAGGATGAATTACTACACCAATTTCGCTGACATTCATCTAACCTTGCTGAATCCCCAGACCGGGGCCACTGTGAATTATCTGGAACTGCTGAATGTGAAAAGCGGCGGAAACAGCCGTGAGAATGCCATTCGCAATACTGAAAGAGATGCCGTGAAGGAGATCTGCGATACGCTGCTGTACAGGCTCGTTTACACTTATTTGATAGAATAAAACCAGCTGCTATTCATAGATCATATCGCCTATTCTTATACGAGTCACATAGATAATCTCGCAGGCGCCATTTCCGGTATCTTCACGGGATACACTGGTGTTCCAGGATGAGACCACTGCCCCATTCCTGCTGGCCTTCACATCCACGAGATGCCCTTCAATGCGGATCAAATCACCTTTTCGGGCTTTTTTCAGGGCTTTGGCAATGTTTTTGGTGGCAGGAATCAGATGGTTGTTTGACATATGCTTTTGTACATACTGGGGGTCTACGGTGGCGTTTCTCTTCAGATTATAGAGACAGAAACGCGAAGTCTGGCTGAATTTGAGCTGATCCAGATACTGTGGGAGATCTCCCCAGGTGAGGGCAAAATCATAAGGAGCAAGCTGATGCATATAACCGTGATGATAGCGTTTTTTGCTCACCAACTGCGCAGCTATGGTGTATGCGGCTTTGGCGTTCAGCCCGATCGTATCTTTGCCCAGCTGCAGCTCAGGAAGGGTTACACGCACACTATCGGCCTGGATGGGAGCGCGGGCAAGATCTAATAAATCCTGCTGAGGAGCCGGGCTTCCTTCAGCTTGATTGAGCCAGAGCAATAGCGTAATTACGCTGCCTGCTACCAGCATGGCACACACGGACAATATGATGATATCTACTTTGCGCAAGTGGATTCCCCTTTATCTGTAGTCTTGGAATACAAATCTCTCATAACCTTGTGGTGTCAAGGGTTAATTGAGAATTGAAAATGGAAAATTGAGAATTTGGGAGGTCGCATGAAATTGGGAGAGAGAGTTATGGGCAGAGAATATGATGCTGTAGATCGATGTCCAATATCCTCTTAACTCTCATCCATGTCAATTTATCTCATTTTATGAATTTGGGCATAAAGGCTCATAATTCCGGTTCAATACCTTATCAAAACGAGTGCTATAGGAACGATATT
>CAXZAB010000231.1:0-3896 GCA_964293715.1 uncultured bacterium
GAATAAACCAGGATTTCACCTTCCGGCTGCAGAAACTCACTGAGTCCCAAGACGGGGTCGCCAAAAAGCAGATAGGTATAGATGTTCTGCAGCTCCGGCCAGACGATGCCGCCATCATCAATGGGGTCGCCAAAAAGGTAATACTGGGTATGCAGGAGATTGGCATAGGCCAGCGCTGCACCGGCGCTATAGCCCCCTTCGGCATAGTTTTCCAGGAAATGGTAGTTATAGCTGGAGAGGCCTCCCCAACCGGGGGTTTTCCAGCCCACTTTGTACCAGCCGGTTCTGCTGGCGGCCACGATAGCCACCGCTTTGGTGACCAGAGCCTTTTCTGCCAGAGATTGCTCCCTGTAATCCAGATAGCCATTATTGCAGGAGGCAGCGAAGATCACGGAGCCGTATTCGCTTTCAATATTATCAAAACTGTTTTTATCCACCAAAGGCAGCCACTGCATTTCGTAGGATTCCGGCAGGCCGTTGGCATTCGTATCGTTCATCCAGATCTTGCGGGCAGAGGAGACGGGTGAACCGTGGGCATTCCAACTGATCAGGCCAAAATCTTCGGTGCGGAGCAGGCTGTTAAAGTTCGCTTCACTGAGCTCATAATCTGAAGGCAGGGATGGAATTACGCCCAACTGTTCATATAGAGTCGTGTTATCCCAATTCCGCAGAATCGTAGCTTTGGCCAGTTCCATGAGGTCTGCGCCATCGGTCTGAGGCATACCAGGCATGGGTTCATCATGATAATTCAGAAAAGCGGCAGGCAAAAGAGTTTTGTTCTTGAAAGGAGCCGTGCTTTGCTCAAAAGCCACGATGCGCTGAGCAATCTGGCTTACTTCACCCGCGTCATTGGTGCTGAAGCGTCCCACAAAAGCCTCCGGAGTGTAATCCACCCCATAATCTTCCTCGCCATATTCGGAGTAATATTCGCCATAACGGCCATCCCCATCCGTATCCCAATCGCTGGTGAGATCGGCATAATAGAAGTCTGAAGGCACGGTCGTATTACTATTGGGCTCCGGGGTGAGGTGCGCGACAGGTATCAGATCGTGGTCTCCCACCAACAGCACATAGCTGAAGGGATATAGCATCTGCTGAGTGATCAGGTGATTGCGCAGCTTTTCAGCATCGTTTGCACCTACTTCATTCACCAAAACTTCGGCAATATTGGAAAATTGCACCTCAAAACCTTGGCTCTGGCGGAAGGCAGTCCAGGCACTGAGGGCACTGTACAGCTCCGGGGTGCTGATCACAATGATTCCCATGCTGTTACGGATGGATCTGTGGTACCACTGCTTTAGGCGCTTAGGATTGGCAAAGAAATCAGCGTTTTTAAAGGTGCCGGGGATCAGACCTTGTGCCCTGGTTCCGGGCTGATAATTGAGAGTAATCTCTGCAGTTTCGGACCACAAGCCGGTATGCTCATCGTAGGGCTTTATGGCAAAGCTTACATATTTCAGCTCTCCCCAATGGCGGACTCCCAGAAAACTGTATCTTTTGCCGGAAGCACGCAGACTGGTGTCACCCAATATCCCTTCACCGCTGATGAAGGGGGGATTGATCTGAGAGTAGCTCTTTGCCGCTGCTCTGGGATTGGCAAACTTGAGCTCATAATCCAGCAGTTCAGCATTTTTGGGCAGCAGGATATTCACGCTGTGAATGGGAGTCTGCCGGCTGCCTGGGGCAGTGCTGTAGCCGCTGCGGGAGCTTTCCGAAAAAGGAATATCCAGCCTGAGGCTGGCGGCAAAAATCAGAATAGGGAGAGTTAAAATCAGAATAAGCAGAGACCTTTTCATTATCTTTTTCCTCGGGGTTTATATTTACGGACGGTCTTTTTGGGTATGCGGCGATAGAGTTTGGCTTTGATGAGGGGCATTTTGGCAGTTGCCTGTTTCATTACATAATTGTCGATGGAATCTTTATGCTCTTCCAAAAAGGCTTCCACGGGGAGCGCTGCCTTCTCCCAAAGATCAGATAAAAACAAGCCAAAAGCCTGTTGCACTACCTTTTCCTTATCACGGATCAAGGGGGTGAGGAAGACCAGCATGGCATCGGCATCCAGGGCCCGTCTTTGCCACATCATGGATACGACCACAGCGCGGCGGGTATATTTGCTGCGCGAATCCCGCCAGGAGACGAAACTCTCCAGATCCACAAGCTGCAGCTCGAAGAATACAGGCAGGATTTTAGAGCCTAAAAAGTCCGCATGAGCCCAATTTTCCACAGCCGTATCCAGCCATTCTTTGATACGTTCACGCACATAAGCATCGATGCGCGGACGGTGTTTTTTGATGAGCATGATGGCCAGGGTACCAAATTCGTATTTACCGGTCTTGAGCAGGAAAAGTCCCAGCTCGGAGATCTCGCGTGGGGTGATCTCATAATTGGCCAGAATGCGGTCCCGCAGGACCTTAAGTTCCTCATCTTCAATGCCAAAGGCATCGTAACCCTCGGTGAAATTTCGCATGTTGCGAATGGCCTGGTCAGGGTCTTCACGATCGAAACAAAACCGTTCGATCTCGGCATATATACTCTTAAACTTCTTGTTCAAATCAGATTTTATCATTTTCTCCACCAGATAATCGCCGGGCAAGTCTGCCCGGACTTTGTCTTAACTCTTATTTATATAGCAAGGATTGTTCCAAATTCACCGCAGATAAGTATCGGCAACGCAGAACAAAACCTCTTTTCTTTAGATATAGATTCAGGGCGGTAAACTCCTTTAATATATAGCCTTTATAGTAATGGCCATCAGGTCTCGCAAACTATAGCTCTATAACGAAATCCCGCTTAAAATTCCACTCTTCACCGTGATCCACATAGCCCAGAGGATTTCTCACCACTCTGGTATTTCCGATCTGCCGGTCATCAAAATCGTGGGCATGACCATGCACCCAGAGTGCGATTTCGGGATGCTTCAGGATGAGTTCGTCCAGATCGGAAGTAAACCCTGTGGATAAATCCGAACGCGTGAACATCTCTGGCACACATTGAAAGCTGGGCAGATGATGGGTCATTACGATAGTTTTGCCGGCAAAAGGCTGCGAGAGCGTTACCCGGATAAAGTTCAGAGACAGGTCATGAAACCTGTTGCTGTCACTGGCTTGAATGTGGGTTTCAGTTCCCCGCGGTCCATCTTTGTAGATAAAACGATAATCATTCAGGCCATTTTCCACTTTGGCCTGAGCATGAAGAGGGATATGGCTCCACAACAGTGAGGCGATAATGCGAATATCCTCATGCACATAAACCGCATTGTTCATACGGATATGATTCTCTGAAATCCATTCGTTTACAGATGGATAAGCGCCTTCGATATTAGAGCCGTAAAATTCATGATTGCCAAAAGTAGAGATTATCAGCGGAAAATCCCGGCTAAAGCTCTCTATGAAAGGCTTCACCATGTCAAAGTGCTTGAGGCTGTACAGATCTCCCGCCATCAAGAGAATATCTGCTTTGGGCTGCAGCGGATAGTCTGTAAGCCAGGCGCGGTTTGCCGGAAACTCCAGATGCAGATCGGAAACTACCTGGATTTTCACAAGAGCTCCCGTTTATTTAGCTTGAGCTGTGCTTTGCCCATTACAGGGCTTAAGCTTGTCTTATATATATGATAGGTTTGTATATTCATTTTTTCCTCTATACCAAAATATAATGATGCGGGATGAGGTCAAGGGAATAAATGGGGGTTAATTGAGAATTGAGAATGGAAAATTGAGAATTGGGGAGGCAATTTAGAGATTATCGAGCAGATGTGCAAGGGGGGACTAATTGAGAATGGGAAGGGAGAATTGGGAGCTATATCAATGAGTTAAGAGGATTTAGAAAGCTTAAGAGTTCCTCCATCTTTTGCAAAGTTCTGGCTCAATATGTTCTTTGTTTTCCAGCCTTTTCCTCCC
>CAXZAB010000232.1:0-3889 GCA_964293715.1 uncultured bacterium
CGAAGTCTTCACCGAGATCGGCAAGATCAACCGTAATTCCCAGATTTCTATCCGGGTTGATGATGTCATTGATCCAGGTTCCATCAAGGGCTTCAGCCATTACCACAGGGGCAGCGGCCATGAAGTCCATCATATCCACAGAAGCTGTGAAGTCTCTGTGGTGTTCGAATATAGGTGCACTGTAAGGGGTTCTCTCTGTGTTTGCGATGAAAGTGATGTCACCAGCCACCATATCAGTAGCTACGACATTCTCAAACACTGCTACCCAACGTCCGGCTTCTCCAGGGAGAGCAGGACGAATGGTGTAGGCGGGGGGAACTACTACGTTCACGCCAGCAGGCACAGAAATCGACACACCGACGATATATACCTCGTATTCAGCATCGATATAAACTTCGATTTTTGAATTCACACTTTGTCCGGCAAGAGCTTCCACTATCGCTTCTTCCCAAGTGCCATCGTAAATCTGAGTGAGATACTTGGCATCGCGGATCAGCGGTACGATGGGGCCTTGGTTGGCGATTTCTACGAACTTATTTGCCATTGAGGCGTGTCCCACAGGGTCTGTGAGCGTCACAACGATAATTTCGGAGATGGTTGCGGGTTTCGTGAGAGAGGCCAGACCGCTCACATAAGCTTTCCACTGGCCGCCCACATAGTTGATATCGCTGGCTGCCACAATATAGGGCGAGCTTACGCTATCAAGGAAGCTATCCAGGTTTGTGATGCTTACAGAAGGTTTGGTATTGGGATCGTTGTAAGCATGCTCATCGGTAAACAGCACGGTGATATTCACTTCTTCGCCAGGAACCACATAGTTGTCGGTTACTGAAGATTCGCTTCTTACTACCACGCCATCCACTACGAACTGAGGAGCTGTGCGATCGATCAGAATCAGAGGATCACCATTCAGGTCTTGATCGGCCCAAGCTGAAGTAAAGGTCTTTTCTTCAACGGCGCCGCCCACATAGGTGATTCTATAGGTAATCATATACTTCAGCCCCAGGCTGTTTACTGTTTCAGCAGGGGTGATAGGCAGATTGGCAGCAAGGTGCCAGGCATAAGGATCAGCAGGATCGGTTTGCACCAGATCATGCCAGTTAGCGTTGCTATCATCGATTTCGCTGGGATCATTGATCTGCACCAAAATCGGCATGATAGAGGCAACTTCTGCTGCACGAGTGGTAACCAACTCAATCTGGAATCCCAGGTTCATGCCAGGCATGATGTAGGGACTGATCATTGTATCCAGAGGATCTGCCAATTTTTGATAGGCAATCATACTTGCGGCAACGCCGTTGTTACTGCCGGCATTAAAGCCGAGCTGGATCACAGGGGCAGTAGCCACATAGAGGTTGGAATGGATAGGTGTATTAGCGACACCGGCATAGTTCTTATGGCCGGTGAGGTCTTCCACCTGTTGGAGATTAATGGTTAATTGACTGGCATTGGTAATTGCATCATCGGGGCTCAGTTTCCATTCCTTATAGAAGGTATTACCTACCCATACGGAATCGTGAGTTGCCACAGTCCAGCCAGCAGCTACGGGATTATTAACCCAACCGGCACCTACTCCAGGTCCGTCGTTGATCTGCAATTTCAGGTAAACATGTTGATCTGCAGGCCAAGTTCCAGGAGCGGGGGGAGTGAGAGCCAGATTGATGGTTTTGTATTGATCGCTACCCACAGGGGTACTGATCATTTCATATACAGGAGCGGCCGCACCCACTGCTACGGCAATCTCATAATAAGAATCTTCGTAGGTGGGAACTTCTTTGTCCACTTGAACATCTGTATAATCTTCAACCATGGCAGGCAAGAAAGACCAATATTTATAATCGATCTGAATTCCCTGGCCATCTGCATAAGCGTTCCATACTGAAGCATAGTCCGGAACAATGTTCCAAACTGCCAGGTAACGATAAACGTTTACTATCAAGCCGGGGCCCAGAGTTACAGGAATAATCTCATGAGTAAGGACAGGAGTATCATTCCAGTTATCCGGTACGTTATCTTCAATCCGATCGAAATCAGCTCGAATCCCAACATTGGCAGGATCCTGAGAGCTAATAAACTTGTATTCGGTGATCAGATTGTTTTCGGGGGCAAACCAGCCATTAGGGGCTCTGCCAACATCTTCGTAGCTCCGTTCGGGAGGTACCACGCCATATTGGTCAGCTGTAGAAGCACCTATCACAATCATGTTCTTGTCGTAGGTATCGGCAATATAGCCATAGATGGTTGCGGTATCCACTTTGAAGTGAGATACACCATACTGTTCTACGGCATCATATGTAAGATCAATAACATCAACATCGTAGGTATAGGTGAGAACACGGTCTGCACCCAAACCGGTGATTACAGGACCACTTACATAAGTGGCTGCACCCGTTCCGTCAAGAGCCGGCAGGCTGATCACGGGAATAGTGATCTCATTGGGAGATTTTACTTTTACCACTGCCTTGAGATTGGTCATAGTAGGCAGCAGGAAGTAGATGGGATCAGTAGCGGCTGCATTAAGGAAGAATTCCACACTCTCGATGATTACGGGCTTTGTATCCACATTAATGTCATCAGAGCCAGCTATAAGATCTGTAATGGAGGTAGTTCCGGTTCCGGCATCGGAATAGGTCTGGGTATTGCCGGTAACAGTCGCTGTAATCACCTTTCCATCCAACAAGCCAGGATCTACATTAAGGAAAATCACTTCCATAGGATCAGTGACATTACCTACTGTAAATGGTTGTGCAGGCTGGGTAAAGAATATGCCTGGGGTGGTGAGAGTAACTGGTAAGGAATTTACTCTCTCTGGATTGCTTACATTGAAGCTAACTTTCAGATCGTGGCCGGGGACAAACCAGTTCGTGGGATCAGGGTTCACTGGGTCGTTGTCTGTAACAGAAATATTGGTGACTGTTACCACCGGGATGGGCACGATATTCAGATAGCGCAGCAAGGTGTTTTCGTTTACTACTTTATCTTTTGCTGTTATTGTGGCTACCACTCTTTGTGCCACCAAGCCGGCGTCCACTGTGATGTTCCATTTGGCCTTTCCGGCTTCGGAGACATCAAGAGCGCCCACGGTGATACCAGTGGCGGGATCGAAGCTGATGGTTGGGGTAGCCCAATCAACGCCAGATCCGGCATCGGTAATCGTGAAGCTTAGTATTTGAGAGGAACCAGCAATCAGCTCAATCTGAGGTTCTACTGCTGTGATTACAGGCAAGCCATCGGGGTCTGTGCCATCAGCGATCAGATTAAGAGCAAGCAGATTGGAGGCTGTATTTGTAGCTGCAGTGTTAAGCACTGCGGCTGCATCGTTATATTTTGAATAAGTAACAATTACATCAGCGCGCAGTGTATTGGTATGAGGAATAGTCACTGCGGCAAATGTTTGTGTATAGTTCGGCAGGTCGGGAGCGTTAATTACTTGAGTGGCTCCGACCTGGGTGTCAGTTGTGACATTGATGAGTTTCACTTCGATCTTATCGGCTCTTTCAGGATTAGAAATATCAAAGGCCACATTAATATCGGTTCCGGGTCTGAAATACAACGGAGCTGCGGGGAAGGTAGCCGTGATAGCTACGTTCGAGGGCATGGGAGCAGGAATAACGTTGATATTGCGGACAAGAACAGTCTCATTGTTTACCATGTCTTTTACTTTGAAGGTAGCAATGAAATTCTTGATCGCTGTGTTTGCCGGAAGGGTGATCGTGCCAGAAACTGTGCCGGGTACTGTAGTATAATCCAGAGCACTGGAGATCACGCCATTGGTGAAACTAAGGCTTATTGAGGCTGCATCATACCAGATTCCCGCCAGAGCATCAGAGATGATATAGCTGAAGGGAGTGGTTGCGCCGGCAGTAACGAAGTTGTTGGTGCCGTCGAA
>CAXZAB010000233.1:0-3815 GCA_964293715.1 uncultured bacterium
CCCGATGAACCCCAAGCAGTTTGAACCCTTGGTGAATCTCCTGATCCAGGGCGGGGATGAATATTGCCTGCTCCAGGATCTGCCGGATTATATCCGGGTGATGGAAGCGGTGGAACATACTTACCGCAAACCCCAGCTCTGGAACCAGATGAGCGTGGCCAATATCTGTGGGATGGGCCCCTTCTCAGCCGATGAGGTTGTGAAGAATTACGCCAGAAAGGTGTGGAATTTGAAATGGATATAGGACCGTTAAGTCACAGCCGGGTATAGCCCACAAGAATCCCTCCTGATTAAAATATAGGACCGCCAAGTCCCAGCGGGACGGTATTTTAGATAGAACACAGTGCCATACACACACATAGAGTTCCATCGGAACGATATTTTAGATAACATGGCATACGAAGCGCACAGATCGAACCCCTATAAATATCGCCCAATATATCGTCCCTACAGGACTCAGGCTGTTTTTGATCCGTGGTTTCTATCTGAAATTTCGTCCCTATGGGACTTAAATGACATTTTACGATATTCAAGATGTGGGTATTTACATACTCTACAATTTATTTTACCCATCCAACCATCTGACCTACACAATCTTACCCTCTCCCCCACAAAATACCCAAAGAAATATCTTGACACCCAGAGCCCTGCTGTATTGCTTGACTACATCACCACCACAGCCCCGGGTGAAATATAATGAAAGAGGTTGCAATGAATACATTCAAAGACGATCTGCCCATCTACCTGCAACTCAGGCAGCAGATTGAAGAGCAGATTCTGGCGCGGGCCCTGAAGGAAGAGGATCAAGTGAAATCCTTGCGCGTAATGGCTGCAGAATACCGCATCAACCCTCTCACAGCAGGCAAGGCCATCACCACCTTGGTGGACGAAGGCGTGCTTTATCAGAAGCGGGGAATCGGGATCTTTGTGGCCCCACAAGCCCGAGAGATGATCATCAAGAGCCGCAGAAGCAGTTTTATCAAGGACACTCTGGAGCCCGCCCTGAGGCTGGCCCGGAGTTACGACATTCCCAAAGAAGAAATCATAACCAAAACCAACAGTATTTATGGAGGATCACAATGACTTTATATGAAAAGACCTTTGAAGCAAATCCCACACCGTATGAGATTAAGAATCTCAGCAAGCACTTCGGCAAGTTTCAAGCTCTGGATGATGTGTCTTTTACCCTGCCCTGGGGCAAGATAGTGGGCCTTTTGGGCAAAAATGGCGCCGGTAAATCCACCTTGATGCGCTCAATGCTTGGTTTTTTGAAGCACGAGGGAAAGGTTTTACTGGATGGATTTGAACTGAAACATCAGGACCATGAACTCTTTAATCAGGTAGCCTTCATCCCCGATGTGAATGGTTTGGACGATAGACTTACCGTGAAACAAAGCTGGGATTATGTACGGGCGATGAATCCGCACTTCAATCTCGAACGCGGGCAGCGGCTCTTTGAGCGCAGCAATCTGCCTTTGAATAAGAAGGTAAGCAAGCTCTCCAAGGGTATGAAAACGAAGCTCTATCTGCTTTTGACCCTCTCATTGGACGTGCGTTATCTAATCCTGGACGAGCCCACCCTGGGCCTGGACATTGCCTTCCGCAAGGAGTTTTTCAATATGATCCTGGGTGAGTTTTTCGATGAACAGCGCACCATCTTCATCTCTACCCATCAAGTAGAAGAAGTGGAAGACATCCTGCAGGAGATCATCTTTATCGATAATGGCAAGATCATCCTCAATGAAGATGTGGAGCAGCTCAAAGAGCGGCTGCACGTTGTTTCGCTGCCTGCCGACCGCTCCTCTGAACTTCAGGCCTATCATCCCAAAGTGATGAACACGACCCTGGGCTTTGTGAGCGCGGTGGTGGATTCATCCGTCGAAATCGAGGGGGCCATCTACAGCAGGCCCAAACTTGCAGATATCTTTATGGAATATGTAGGAGGCACGAGTGAAACAGTTTAAAGCTTTGCTCATTAAAGAATGGCATACGCACAAGTTCACTTTTTTGATCCCGAGCTTTGTGCTGGGAGCATTCCTGTTTTTGGCGGCTCTGGTCTCCATTTTTGCCAGAATCCGCTATGGCAGTCCCACGATAAACCTTGGAGTGGAAGGAAGCTTTGATACCGTAATAGTCATGCGAAGTCTGCACAGCATAATGGCTGTGGTCTTGGGATGGTTTGCCATATTAACATCCATGACGCTTACGGATCATCTTCTGAATCATGACTACCTCAAGAAATGTGAGATTATGCATCATTCTCAGCCCGTAAGCCTGGTCAAGATGCTTGCCGCCAAGTTTGTCTTTTCGGTGCCGATGATGCTGGTGCAATACCTTATTCTCACAGTAATATCTTCGTTGATATTGTCTGCTGTGTCTGCCTTTTTGGGCTTTAACAGTTGGGGATTGGGCCTTACAGCAGCGCTGAGTCAATTTCTGCTGGTTTTCGTAGCTATGATGTCATTCTCATCGTTACTTTTCTTGTTTGCCGCTGCTTTCCGCAAGCAAGTTGCATTAAAGCTCATTATGACCTTGTTAGTGATAGATCTGCTGGGAATGGTGCTGACTCGCCTGTGGGGAGTTGCCGATATCTTTAGCCCGCTAAGATACTATCTTGATGTCTTTTACCTGCCCTTTAGGGCAATCAGCATTCAAGGTGGACAGATCAGTATGCTCATGCCTGGCGTGCTTAGTCAGGCCTATCTCGTCCGCCTGGGCGTAAGCGTACTGATGTATATCGCCGGATATTTCATCTATAAACAAAGGGAACTGAGCTGACCAGATAGCCCAATATAGTAATCCAGACCGGATCATGGTCTTTTGCCAGACTATGATCCGGTTCTTTTTGTTTTAAAGCGCGGCCTGCCATCTATTCTATTTGCCTTCTTGTGAGGGTGCTGCCTTTAAAGATATCAGCCCGCACAAGCTGATTTCCTGCTCCCTTCCTCAATGCGCTTTTGATTCGTCTTTGATTCGAGATGACTTGGAATCCTAAGTCATCTCGAGTCGAAACTTCATTAAAAGCAAGTCCGGGACACAAGGTAGCCTTGAGGCATTATCCTGTTTGACTTGATTTTCAAAATGACATTTTACCTCGAAAGACTTCACAAGGGCTTACCGGATTAGATGCGTCTCGCGTCGAACAAGGCCGCAGGCCTTGATAGAAAGGGAAACAGGGTTGAAGAAAACGGGAGCGGGCTTGATAAGCGGGAGCACATTTCGTGCTCTGCAGACGAGACGTCTGCAATCCAGCAGTTTCTCGTTTCTTAAACGTGCAAGGCTCAATTTATAAAATCTTAGAGGCAGGTATTTCATCAAATGAGCTCTCAACCCGGTGTGCATTTCCGTAATCTATGGTAAATAAATTGACAAATAAACATAGCTATCCTATCTTGTCACTGAGCTCACTTTTACTTTAGATACTAATCATGCGATGCTCAAAATTAACTCTATAAAGACCATAATTTAAGGAGATTATCATGCGGGTGAAATTGCTTGTGATTTTTCTTGTAATCAGTTTGTTTTGTAGTCTGGGTGCAGATCATATCAGATTTATCTCGGAATCTATGCCGAGCCTGGGCGATCTGGCAGGTCTTTGTCAGTATGGTAACTACGGATTTGTTTATGGAGATACATTTGGCACCAGTTTGCTAAATATAATTGATTTTAGTGATGCGGCTGCTCCCTTGGTTCCGTTTGCTCCATGGGGATATTCTCCTTTCGGCATAGACATGCACATTTATGGTAATATCGCCTATCTAAATTCTTATTCTAAAATCCTGATAATATCTTTGGAAAATGTCCTGAGTCCCGTT
>CAXZAB010000234.1:0-3805 GCA_964293715.1 uncultured bacterium
CTGGTGCTAAATGCTGTGATCATCACCGATGAGGTGCAGTATCAGAATTATGCCGGACAGCCCTTGCACAATGTGGTGCGGGGTAAGAGCAGTATCAGTATGACAGAGCAGGACTTAGAGCAAGGCATACCCATTACTGTAAGCGCTGTGGACTCGCTTCCACAAAACTTCAAACTGGTAGTCTTTGCCCAGCATAAGCCCAGCAGTTTTACCAATAATAGCAAAATACTTGGCGGCATCGTACATCCGATGTCACTTAGAAAATAAACGGAGAACATTATGAAACAATTCCTGTTGATCCTGACCCTGATCCTTGTATCTGGCCTGCTTTTTGCAGACGCTATGCCGGATTTTCGTCTTAGTGATATGAGCGGCAAAACCGTGACTCTGGAATCCCTTCTGGATAAAGGCCCCATCCTCGTTGATTTTTGGGCAGATTACTGCCAACCTTGCAAAGTGGCTATGCCTTATCTGCATGAATTGGCTGAGAAATATGAAGATCTCACCGTGGTGCTGATCTCTATCGACGCTCCCAAAGCTCAGATGCGCGCCAAAAACTACCTAAAAAGCAAGGACTATAAATTCATCACCCTGTTTGATCCGGAAAAAACTCTGGCCAAACGTCTGAATGTGGGCACTCCTCCTCATAGCTTCATTCTGGATAAAAAAGGCGAAATCGTCTTCTCCCATGTTGGCTTTGAGCCCGGTACTCAGGAAGTCTATGAAAGTACCATCAAAAAGCTGCTGTGCTGCAAGAACTCAGGTCAAACCGGAGAAAAGGCCGATCACGATTGCGATTGTGAAGACGAAAGCAAGGAATAATAATGAAAAGAAGACTCATCCTGCTGCTGTTTATAGCATTGTGCCTCAGTCTTGGGGCGCAAAGCACACTCCAGATCAATGGTCTCAATGAAGCTCAGTTTGTCTATCGTACCGTGGAAGATTCGCTTTCTGCCTATTTTAAGGACAGCTTTGGCTTCAATCTGGGCTATCGCGATTTTAGCTTTGGGCTGAAATTCATCAGTGAATTGCCCAAATACAGCACTCAGGAAAGCGAACTCTTGCCGGAACTGGACCCGAACCGCCTCTTGGTAGCTTGGAAAGAAC
This sequence comes from uncultured bacterium, assembly GCA_964293715.1. Lineage (GTDB taxonomy): Bacteria > Cloacimonadota > Cloacimonadia > Cloacimonadales > Cloacimonadaceae > UBA5456. The sequence continues at coordinate 1,108 of CAXZAB010000234.1, forward strand.
TCTATGCGGGATATCGCAAAGATGCCTTCAGCATTCATGTGGGCACCACTCAGGAGAGCTTTGGACAGGGCATTACCTTCCGTAGCTACAAAGACCTCGAATTTGATGAAGATCACCGCCTGGACAGCTTCCTGCTGCGCTATGAAGACCAGCTGCAATTCAAGGCCTTCTATGGCGCTCTGGAAAGTGAGACCTACAAGGCGCGCTATGATCTGGCCTATGGAGTGGACGCGCAGTATCCGCTCTGGCGGGGCCTCAGAATGGGCGCCTCAGCTTTGGCATTTCGCAATCTGGGAGCCTTCAGTAAATACAGCTTCCGGGATGTATTTGCCGGCCGAATGCTCTTTACCGAAGGCAATTTTGATTCCTATCTGGAATATGCCTATAGCGACCAATACCGTTTGCCAGGTTCATCTGCCATCGAAGGTTCCGCCCTTTATGCCAATGCGGACTATATGTGGGGAGATCTGATGATGGGCGGAGCTTACAAGAACTATGAAGATTTTGGCTATCGCCTGCAAGACATACCTTTGGCAAACTATCATGGTGAGACCTTGTCAGACGCTTTGGCCAGCGGCCTGGACGAAGAAGGCTGGCAGGCCCGGCTCTTGTACAATTATGGTGAAATCCTGTCTTTCACAGCGGATTACGCCGAAGCCTGGGATGGGGCCAAAGATAAAAAGATGAACGACCTCTACCTGGCGGCGGATATGTATCGGGGCTTGGATCAGTATCAGCTGTCTTACTCGCATATCGAAAAAATAGATGAGGCTGCCAACACCTGGCAGAAAGAGTATTATCCCGCTATCTTAGCTGGCTTCAGTGTCCGGGGAATGCCCTTGCAAATCAAAGCTGAATTCAAAGAAGTAAAAAAGCAGAAGAATGAAACTGAAAGCAGCCACTATGAACCCATGCTCCAAGGCGATTTCAGCCTCGGTAAATTGTCAGTATCTTTAGGGTTGCAAAGCCATTGGGATGACTTCTCTGCCTGGGCGGAAAGCCGTTACATGCCCAATATCGAACTTGTATATCCCATTTTCAGTCATAGCGACCTCTTAGTTTTTGCCGGTAAGGAAGCCGGAGGCAAAGTCTGCCGCAATGGCGTTTGCCGCTTCCTGGCACCCTTTGAAGGTCTTAGAGCAGAACTCAGCACCAGATTTTAGGAGAAAACATGAAATATATCACGATTATTATTATGCTCATCAGCGTAGCTTTTTTAGTCGCTGAACCCGTTTATTATCCCACCACACCCGTGATCGAGAATTTCGGGGCCAGCTGGTGTGGAGGCTGTGCACTTGCGCAGGAGGGGCTATCTGCCATGCAGGGCGAACTTTATCCGGGCGAAGTGACCATCAGCCGCCTGCTCACCGAAAGCGGAGAATACTCAAATGACGAAGTGGACTCCCGTTTTGATTATTATGGAGTTATGGGCCTGCCTGCTGTGATTTTCAATGGCAAAGTCCGCGTCAATGGTGCCTCTCACGAAACCGTCGATGGTCTTGATTACATTGAAGCCATCAGCAATTTTCGCTATCTGGGCACACCACTCAAAATGAGCGTGCTGGACTTGGATTTATCCAACGGAAATTTCTCTGTATTCACCGAAATGATCCATGATTCTTACGTTCTGGCGGATGCCAATGTGGTATTTTATCTGGTGGAAGATGAAATCACCACTGAATTCACCCAGATCGTGCGCAGTGTAAAAACTCTGCCCATCAGCCTTAGTGGAGCCGGAAATGGCATTCAGAGCCAGACCAATTTCACCTTGGACCCCGCTTGGAATACAGCCCAGCTTTGGGCTTATGCCTTTGTGCAATTGTCCAATAAAACCATCTTGCAAGCAGCCAGCACTCTGCCTGCTCCCACGCATTATGTCCGTTCCGCCATTGCTTTTGATCACAATCTTCAAAGTGAAACAGCCGGCACCTTTTTCTCGCCAACTTTCTGGATCTACAACCTGGGGCAAGCGCAGGACGTAACTATGCACATAGAAGCTGTTTCTGCGCCTGCAAACTGGTATTTCAATTACTGTGATGAAGCGGATAATTGCTATCCGGGCTTCATGGATATTCCCTTTAGCTATGCCGCCGGCGAAGCAAAATCCTTTCATTTCAATATCACGGCCGAAGATGAAGCTATTGGCATCTTCAATCTTGTGATAGAATCCCCGGAAATGAGCGTTTACAAGATTCCTTTCACTTACACTTTAGGCCCCGTGAGCAATACCGATCTTTTGGCCTCTCCTGTCCAAATCACTTTGGGTAGAAGCTATCCCAATCCTTTCCACAGCGAGGTGAACTTTGAAATCACCAGCCAAAAATCAGGCCTGTCTTCAAGTATAGAAATCTATAATATCAAAGGCCAAAAGCTGGTGGAATTACCTGCCCAGAATCTCCAAAAAGGTGTAAACAACATCAGCTGGAAGGCTGCCGATCTGCCTAATGGGCTTTACTTTTACCGCCTCAAAGATAGCAAACAAAGCGGGAAAATTATGAAGGTACGCTGACTATGTTCACAGGCAATGTTCTTTTCGCCCTTGGCTTGACCTTTCTGGCCGGACTCTCCACAGGGATCGGATCTCTGCTGGCTTTTTTTTCCAAGGAGTTCAATCCCAAGTTCCTTTCTGCAGCCTTAGGACTGTCTGCCGGAGTGATGATCTATGTGAGCTTTGTGGAGATATTCCCCAAAGCGCAGG
>CAXZAB010000235.1:0-3781 GCA_964293715.1 uncultured bacterium
CCGAATCCAACTATAAAACCTGTGAAAGATCGGAAAATGTAGTGCCCACGAAAAACAGAAGTCTCTGCAGGACAGCTATATAACTACTCAAAGTGGTAAAGTTGGGTTAAGACATGGATATTGTCTGTTTAGAACGGATCCAGGATGCGGCTAAGGTTGTGTCCTGGATAGCCGTTGTATAATTCCCCCCGCTGGTAACTGGCAAATAATCCGTCGGTGGCTCACCTGCGTTCGAGCAAATAAATCACCGAGAGGGGGATCTGCTTTCCTCAACGTTATATATATCTGTAATTAAAGAAAAATCTGCATTCCTGGCTTTGCTCAAAAGTTCAATAATCGAGAATCTATGAAAGATTCCACAGATTACGACGATGGTGGAATCTGAGTATTGTTCGTTGTATGCCAGGATATTGCGAGCCATAGCTCTTTCCCGACGGTTCTCATATTTGCTCCAACGCTCATAAGTTTCCAGATAAGGCGTGAGCTCTGGGGTGAGGCCGATCAAAGCTCTATCAATGGCGAGACTAAGCGCGATATGGTGCTTTGCGCGGCTGTCGGACTCCGAATTATTTATTTCTCTCAAGGACAGATTATCCAAATCCCCCCAAAATATCTTGTCGAGCGAATCATTCATTTCATTTAGTGTTCTTGTGAGCGGCGAGACGTCTGGCCTCTGCAAAAGATCTACCAGTATAGTTTCTCTTTCTTCCTCAATAAAAGGGAATCTATTATTCATATAATAGTCATTCCTACCCTTAATATCATAGGGTTTGAGGATTATCTGATGATCTTTCATATATCGCTTCAAGACTCTCGCATCAAGGCCTCCGCCGGCTTTTATGCTGGCATCGATCCACTCCATCATCACGTCTTGGGCCTCAATCGGGAACTCAAAAAGCACTATATCCGGTCGGATTGCGTCTAAAAGCTGATACAGCTCATTTTCAATCAGCTTGGTCATTTGCGCATGTATAGTACCGACAATGTATATTTTGTTGTTCATATACGTATTCCTGTTTTTAATAAAATATAGAGGATAGTGTTAGTAGAGGCTTTAGGGCCGGTCTTTTAGTCTGAACGGTGATTTTGGCGCAAGATATCTTATATCCGGTTGGTGCATGAAATCGTTCCCTGGCCGGATTGTGGATGCTGCGCTGGCAGTGGTCAAAGTTCTATGGATTCACCCGGTTTTAGGATTCTCGCTTGCACTCCGTATTTCTTTGTGGCTGTGATAAAGTCCTCTGGATTTACTTCGATCAGCGGAAAAGTATTGTAATGTATGGGAATTGCCCATTTAGGACGGATCCAGGATGTGGCTAAGGCTGCGTCCTGGATATCCATTGTGAAGTTTCCTCCGATGGGAACCAGGAAGTAGTCTATCGGCTGCAGTTCTGCGATCAGTTTCATATCCCCGAAAATTCCAGTATCCCCGGCGTGATATATCGTTTGATTTTCTATAGTCAGGATTACACCCGCGGCCAGTCCTGCATATTCGCCGTCCGGGGTTTCACTGCCGTGTTCTGCTTTGGTGAATTTTACCCTGCCAAAATCGAAATCATAAGCTCCCCCGATCTGCATAGGATGAGTATTTAGTCCCTTTTGTTCCAGATAGTTGGCGAGCTCGAATACACAGATCACGGTGCTGTCTTTGCTGGCGATTTTGAGAGTGTCACCCAGATGATCGCCATGAGCATGGGTAACTATTATGTAATCAGCTGAGACCTCAGACGATTTTATCGGTGAAAGAGGGTTGTCATCCAAAAAGGGATCGATCAGGATTCGGGTGCCTGCCGCTGTAACGATCTCGCAGGCTGAGTGTCCAAAATATCTTAGTTTCATTATATCCTCCTTAGGTTATGGTGCATCAAAATTGGTTTCTAACTTGATAAAATGCTTATGGGCCTCAAAAGCGATGGGTGGAAATTCTTCCAAGGCGAAGAACCTGGCCTGTTCGGCATCGTCTCCGGCTTGCAATTTGCCTCCTATTACCTTCATCTTGAAGCCAATGCTGATGGTGCGCAGATAGATGGGGCTATAGCCGTAAAACCAATCTATAAAATGGTCCACCTCTCCAATGAGTCCGGTTTCTTCCTGCATTTCGGCGATGGCGTTTTCTTCAGGGGTCATATTGATTTCAATATAACCGCTGGGGAGTGCCCACATACCGGCTTGGGGTTCGCAGAGTCTTTTTATCAAAAGAATCTCACCGGCATCGTTTTGCGTAAAGATAGCTACCGCCGGGATGGGATTCTTGTACAGGATAAAGCCGCAAGCACCGCAGATGGCTCGCGTTTTGCCTTCGCGGTCATGCTTGAGCTCTAATCTACCGCCACAGTTTTGACAGTAGATAGCATTTTTATACAGGTCAATTACATTCTTTATTTCTTTCATATCTACAAGTTTATCACTTTGAGTTTGTTGTCAAGCTTAAGCTGGGATTTCGGTTTTTTAATAGTCACACGGATTTTACGGATTGGACGGATTGTTAGGATTGCGGGCTTAGATTGCGATTGACAAAGATAAGCATCTGAATTTAGTGAACCAAACGAGGTAGTAAATTGAAGACTAAAATCATCATCAGAGGTGCCAGCGAGCACAACTTAAAAAATATAAATCTGGAAATTCCCCGCAATAAACTGGTTGTTTTTACCGGCGTATCCGGCAGCGGGAAAAGTTCCTTGGCCTTTGACACCCTTTATGCAGAGGGGCAGAGGCGTTATGTAGAATCACTGTCTTCCTATGCCAGACAGTTTTTGGGGCAGATGGAAAAGCCCAAAGTGGATTACATCGCAGGTCTGTCTCCGGCGATTTCGATAGAGCAGAAAGCCAGCAGTAAAAATCCCCGGTCTACGGTGGGTACCGTGACCGAAATCTATGACTATCTCCGCGTTCTTTTTGCAAGGATAGGCCAGCAATATTGCTATCAATGCGGCGAGCCTGTAGGCTCTGAAACAGTGGATCAGATGGTGGAACATCTCATGGAAAATGCTGCCGGCACGAAGTTGCAGATTCTGGCTCCCATAGTGCAAAATCGAAAGGGAGAGCATAAAGACGAACTGGAACAGCTGCGCAGTGAAGGCTTTGTGCGGGTAATGATCAATGGCGTATCCCGCAATTTGGATGAAGATATTACCCTGGATAAAAAGAGCAAACACAACATCGACGTGGTGGTGGATCGCCTGGTAATCAAAGAAGATATCCAAAGCCGGATGACGGATTCCCTGGAATTGGCTTTGAAGCTGGCGGATAACATGATTAAAATCGACTATCCGGATCTGAATGAACAGGATATTCTCTCCACCCAAAATTCCTGTGCAAAGTGCAGTATCGGCTATGAGGAGCTGAGCCCGCAGAGCTTTTCCTTTAATAGCCCCATCGGAGCCTGTACTTCCTGTAATGGTTTGGGCTATAAACTGGAATTTGATCCTGATCTGGTGGTTCCCGATCCGGAGCGCAGCATTATGGAAGGCGCAGTATCGCCCTGGGGAGAGTTGCGGCAAAAAAAATCAAGCTGGACTCTGAACATGGTGAGTAATCTGGCCTCTTCTTACGACTTTTCTTTGGATGCTCCCTGGCGCGAGCTTCCGGATATCGTAAAGCAATTGATTCTGCAGGGGTCCAAAGGACGTAAATTCAAGATGGCCTGGCAGAATGTACGCGGCAGTGGCTCCTATATGGCGCGCTTTGAGGGGATTATTCCCCAGCTCAAACGCCGTATGCACGAAACAGAATCGGAAGAAATGCGCCGTTATTATATGCAGTATATCAGTGACAAAGCCTG
>CAXZAB010000236.1:0-3775 GCA_964293715.1 uncultured bacterium
GGGTCGTGAAATCCCGGTCGATGGTTTGATATCGCATCTTTAAGATCCTCCTGTTTAAACTCTCATTTTTAGATTGGGAATAATTATTAGTTTGCTTGGATCAAAGAAGATCAAGCTAGAGTCTAAAGCATAGCAAGCGGATCAAAAATGAAAGTCAAAACAGGCATCGGTCGTAAATACCTGGTCATAAAACAAGAGTGGATATATTTCCATTGGTCTTGAGTCCCAAAAGCTGCTTTAGCACTTTGCAGCCTGGTACTGTGGCTTATCTTATGTATATATAGAAAGCAAAGGAGAATAAATATGTTTCGTCAATTGGTAGCGAGAAATCGCAGTTATCGTCGTTTTGATCAATCCAAATCTGTCAGCAAGCAAACTTTAAGGGATTTAGTGGATTATGCCAGGCTGTCGCCCAGCGCGGCAAATCTGCAGAATCTGCGTTTTTGGCTGGTGGATCATCCCCATGAGGGGCTTTTTGACAGTTTAAAGTGGGCAAATTATCTAAAAAACTGGGATGGACCCATGAAAGGCGAACAGCCTGCAGCGTATATCATCGTGTTGGGGCCGCAGAGTTGTACGAAGTTTCATTATATGGATACCGGCATCGCGTGTCAGAGTATGCTCTTGGGTGCTACTGAAATCGGGTTGGGAGGATGTATGATAGCCTCTGTGGACCGGGAAAAAGTTCAGAAAATCTTTGGTATTCCGGAAGAGTGGGAGATTCTGCTGGTAATCGCTTTGGGCGTTCCTGCCGAAACAGTGGTGGTGGACCAAATGGGTTCCGATGAAAATATCGAATATTGGAGAGATGAAAAGGACAGGCATCACGTTCCGAAACGAAATTTGGATACGCTGATCTTAAACTGACGCGCCTCAAGCTTATTGACAAAAAACGCGCCCAGGCATTTACTGCACTGATATGGATAATATAACAGTTTTCAGCGTGTTTGAGATCACCCGCCATTTGCGGCAAGTGATAGAGAGTTCGATAGAACCACTATATGTGGGCGGCGAAGTCTCAAACTTTGTGCATCACAGTTCCGGACACATGTATTTTAATCTCAAGGACGAGTTTTCCACCCTGCGTTGTACTTTTTTCCGAAATCAGAATTACCGGTTGGATTTTCAGCCGAAAGATGGGCAAAGCGTGGTCTGCTACGGGCAGATTACCCTCTATGAAAAAGGTGGAAGCTATAACCTGAACGTCACGAATATGAGCCCCGCCGGCCTGGGTGAGATGCAGGCCAAGTTCGATGCGCTCAAGCGCAAACTGCAGGCAGAGGGGCTGTTTGAGGAATCCCGCAAGCAGGCTTTACCACGCTATCCCGAAAAGATCGGCATTGTCACCTCCCCCACCGGTGCCGCTTTGCAGGATATCCAAAATGTGCTGACCCGCCGCTTCCCCATCGAGGCTTGGGTCTTTCCCGCTGTAGTGCAGGGCACGGCAGCTCCCCAGACTCTGATCCGGGGTCTGGACTATTTCAACGAAGAATTTCCGGTGGATCTCATCATCATTAGCCGCGGCGGGGGCTCGCAGGAAGATCTGTTTTGTTTTAATGACGAGAAGCTGGCGCGAGCAATTGCCGCTTCCCGTATCCCGGTGATCTCTGCAGTGGGGCATGAGATAGATTTCACGATCAGCGATTTTGTGGCGGATTTGCGCGCGCCCACGCCTTCTGCTGCTGCGGAAATAGCAGTTCCCAGCCGTGAGGACCTCTTAAATCACCTCCGCTCTTTATCCCAGAGAATGTCGCTGAGTACCTCCAACACAATCGGCAAATACAAACACCAGCTCAGTGAACAAGCCTTAAGATTTGCCGGATATCACCCCGAGCGCTTGTGGCAAAGCTATCAGCAGCGCTTTGATATGGCTACCATCGCTCTGGACAATGTGAAACACCTTTTACGCGAGCCGCAAATCTCATTTGAACGCAGTGAACAGAGCTTTTTGGCCTCTTTACAGAGATTTTCCGAACTGCGGGTAGAGCGCTATCAGGATAAACTGGACCGCGCGCAGGAATACTTAGAGCTCTATGGGAGACGCACTTTGGACAAGCTCACAAACCGTTTGGAGCTCAAAGCACAAGCTCTGGAAATGATCTCGCCGGATTATCTGCTCAAACAAGGCTGGGCCTTGGTGAGCAAAGATGGCAAGATTATGCGCAGCATCAAAGATTTTGAGCCTGGCGACAATCTGGCCGTGAAGTTCGCCGATGGCGAGGCACAAGTGGAAGTGAAGGAAATAAAATGAAACGGATTCTGATGATCTTGATAATATTAGGAATAATGCTGGGTCTGAGTGCAGAAGTACGCTCTCTGTGGGTTTTACCCTGGAATATGCAGAGCAGTGAAGCTATCGACAAAGTGATTGCAGATGCGGTATTTGCCCAGCAAAATGAGATCCTTTTGGAGGTTCGCTATCGCTCCGATGCCCTTTATACCCCAAATCGTTTAAATTCCAAATATGCGAATCCCGAGCCGCGCAGCTATATCCTGGCTGATGATGGCTTCGATCCCCTGGCTTATGCGATAGAAAAGGCCAGGATTCATCAGATCAAGGTGCAGGCCTGGGTGATAGTTTTTAACGCCACCCCTCTGCTCACGGAGCTGGTTCAGGAAAACTATATTTACAGACATCATCCTGAATGGATTACTTACAATCAACAAAACGAGAGAATGCGCTCCAGTAAACAATTTGGTTATTTTATCGATCCCGGCATCCCAGAGGTGCAAGATTACCTTTTGGACGTCTTTAGCGATATCGTATCCGGATATCCTGAACTTTACGGACTGCATCTGGACTACATACGCTATCCTGATGCCACTTGGGGCTATCACCCCATTTCCAAGCAGCGTTATGCATCGGAGGGCACCTGGCTGACCTGGAACCAATGGCGCACGCAGCAGATCACGGAATTTGTGGAAAAATGCAGAGACCGCATCAAGGGCATCAATCCAGAAATCATGCTCAGCGCAGCGGTATTTGCCGATATAGATGATGCCAGAAATCAATACGCCCAAGACTGGTATAGCTGGCTGCAACAAGGATTGATCGATAGAGTTTACCCAATGGCCTATCAGATGAATGATGATATTTTTGCCAGCCAAATGCGGCAAATGAGCCAGCAGGGTGACCCGGCTACCATCGTGATGGGAATCCGGGCCTGGGATGCTCAGGGCAGAAGTCTGCTGGATGCTTATGGGAAGCAATATGGCATCAATGACGTAGTCAAACGCATCAAATTGATCAGAAAATATGGTTTTGCCGGAATTGCGCTCTTCAGTTATGAAGGCTTAAGAGTGGGAAATGCCTTGCAATATTTGGCGGACGTTTCCTATTTTGATGCTCCCAGGCTTGCCAGCCAGCCTTTGCTGAGTGATGTGGCTATCAATTACCCAAGTCAGGAACTAATCCCGACCACAGAGCAAAGCCCTGATTCTGCCCCGAAACAGAGTCCACCGGCAGAACCAAACCAAGTTTCCGCTCCGAAGCCAAGTAAACCGGAGAAATCAATCCCGGCTCCCACCCCCAAACCAAGTCCAGCTCCTGCAAAAAAAACAAGTCCGCCGGCAAAACCCAGCAAGACTCCTGCTCCGAAGCCAAGCCAGACTCCCGCTCCAAAACCGAGCCCAGCTCCTGCCCAGAAACCAAGTCCACCTGTAGAACCCAGCCCGGCTCCCATTCCGAAGCAGAGCCTGCCAACAAAGCCAAGCCCGGCACCCACCCCACAGTCTATGTTCCAAGAACTGCCCAGCGCAAAAGCAAGTTTTACCA
>CAXZAB010000237.1:0-3746 GCA_964293715.1 uncultured bacterium
AAAGAGTACAGATAGGTCTGCGGTCTGCGTAGCGACGAGCAGGATTGGTAGCGCTGCCAAGAAAAGCAACGGTAAAATAACTTTTGAGCTCTTCATGATCTTACCTCCCATAGGGTAATGAAATGTATTAAATCCACTATAGTTATTTGTCTGGATCATGTCAAGGATTATTCTGGTGCTTTCTGTTTACTTAAGATCAAGGCCTGATGTCAATTAACTGAACTGCGGCTGGTAGCGACTTACACGGATATAGCTGGACGGAGTCCATCCCCAAATTCTCAATTCGCCATTCTCAATTCGCCATTATCTACGAATATTCTTGACGGATATACAGATTGTTTTCAGATTGAACCTTAGTGAGTTTTGTCATAAAAGATTGTGCGGCCACCGCCTTTTGTGGATGGTACAAATCTGAACTTAAAATAGTTACGCTGCACACTCTGAATTACTTTGATACATATAAAAAAAAGATAAAGGAGCAAAAGAGTGGAAAAACTGATGCTACTGGGCGATGAAGCCCTCGCGCAAGGTGCTCTGGATGCAGGAATCTCTGGATTTTATGGCTATCCCGGCACCCCCTCTACGGAGATTATTGAATACGTTCAAAAATCCAAACAAGCAATCGAAAGCGATATCCACCGCAGGTGGTCCTCCAATGAAAAGACCGCAATGGAGACTGCACTGGGCATGAGCTATGCCGGCAAACGCACCATGGTCACGATGAAACACGTAGGCCTCAATGTGGCGGCGGATCCTTTTATGAATTCGGCCATGACCGGCTCAAATGGCGGCCTCTTGGTCGTGGTGGCCGATGACCCTTCCATGCACTCTTCTCAGAATGAACAGGATTCTCGTTATTACGGACATTTTGCCATGATCCCAGTATTGGAGCCCTCCAATCAGCAGGAATGCTATGACATGGCTTTTTACGGGTTTGAACTTTCTGAAAAGTATCATATTCCTGTGATGATCAGGCTTACTACCCGGCTGTCCCATTCCCGTAGCGGAGTGGTGCGCCGTGAATTGCTTGCCCAAAACGGCTTGAAGAAACCGGATGATCCTCTACAATTCATGCTGCTGCCCGCCATAGCCCGCAAGAAATACAAGAAATTGATTGCGATGCAAGATGATTTTGTGGCTGAATCCGAAAAGAGTCCCTTCAATGAAGTGAAGCTGGAAGCCAAAGATTATAGCAAAGGCATCATCACTACAGGCCTCGGCTATAACTATCTGCGGGAAGCTTTTGGCAAAGATGAGATTCCTTATCCCACCATCAAGATTTGTCAATATCCAGTGCCCGAGGCTGCAATTCATGAGCTTTATGAAAAATGCGACAGCCTCTACCTTCTGGAAGAAGGCATGCCAATCCTGGAAGAGCTGACCAAAGGGCTGGCTTTTAAGGGGCAAAAACCCATTCATGGCAGATTGGACGGCACTCTGGATCGCGATGGCGAGCTCAATCCCAACAAGGTAGCCGCCGCTCTGGGTCTGCCCAAAAAGTATGGCAAAGACATCCCTGAGATCGTCGTACCCCGTCCGCCTGCTTTATGCGTGGGCTGCCCGCATGCGGATAGTTTTCTTGCGCTCAATAAAGCGATTGAAGAATATGGCAAAGGCCATGTCTTTGGCGATATTGGCTGCTACACCTTAGGTTTTATGGCTCCTTACAATGCCATTAGCTCCTGCGTGGATATGGGCGCTTCTATCACGATGGCCAAAGGGGCCGCTGATAGTGGACTCTTCCCTGCCATCGCTGTAATCGGTGACGGCACTTTTACGCATAGTGGAATGACAGGCCTTTTGGACTGCATTTATGACAAATCCAATGTGGTGATCATCATTCTGGATAACTCCACCACAGCCATGACCGGTGGCCAGGAATACACCGCTTTTGGAAAACTGGAAGAGATCTGTCTGGGCTTGGGAGTGGAAAAAGAACATATCCGCACCTTCTTCCCCTTTGTGAAAAACCACGAGGAAATGACCCGGATCTATAAAGAAGAGATTGCTTATGAAGGCGTTTCGGTGATTATTCCCCGGCGTGAATGCGTGCAAACTCTGAAAAAGAAATTCAAAGCGGAGGCCAAAAAATGAAGAAAGATATTATTCTCGCCGGAGTAGGCGGTCAAGGTATCCTCACCATTGCGACCATCTTGGGACATGCTGCCCTGAAACGGGGTTGGCAGCTCAAACAGGCCGAAGTGCATGGCATGAGCCAGCGCGGCGGTGATGTACAAAGTCACCTGCGGCTGTCTGATGAAGAGATTCACAGCGATCTCATTACTATGGGAGATGCAGATATGATCCTTTCGGTGGAGCCCATGGAAGCTCTGCGCTATCTGCCTTATCTGCATGCAGAGGGCTGGATTATTACAAATTCCAATCCTTTCAAGAATATCAAGAACTATCCCGAAGAAGATAAACTCTTTGCCGAGATCAGAAAGATCAAAAATCACGTGCTCTTTGATGCCGATGCCATTGCCAAAGAGATCAAAGCATCCCGCTCTATGAATGTAGTGGTTCTGGGTGCCGCCATCCAACATCTGGGCTTTTCAGAAGCCGAGATTGCGACCAGCATCAAGGCCATCTTTGCCCAAAAAGGGGATAAGATCGTGGAAGATAATCTGCGTGCCCTCAAAGCCGGGATCGCAGCTAAATAAGTAGTTAATCTGATAGAATAATACGCCCGCTGTGTAAGTCTCACAGCGGGCGTTCAGTAGGGGCTTTGGGCGAAAGCCCTGGTCCGTGGCAGCTGCAAGACAATAGTCACACGGATTGTGCGGATGGGACGAATTGACACGGATAAAGATCCTGGATGGCCAATAGCTTCGACAGGAGGGGCTGCTGGATTGTAGACGTCTCGTCTGCAAGAGCACGGCACTTATCTCACAGATTCATAGGGCCATAAGAAAACCCCGGCAGGCTTTACTCACCGGGGTTTATCTATTAAATGGAGCTTGTGCTTAAGGTTTATCCTATTTCATCATTACCATTTTGCGCAGGTATTTCTTCCCGCCCAAATCCATCCGGGCAAAATATACGCCAGTGGCGACATTATTGCCGAGGTCATTTTTGCCATCCCAGATCATTTTATACCAGCCCTTGGTATGTTCAGAATTTACCAGATTGCGCACCACCTGGCCGCGTTGATTGTAAATCTTGATTTCCACCAAGCCGCCCTTGTCCACGCCATAGCGTATGCTGGCTTCGGGGTTGAAGGGATTGGGATAGATATCTCTAAAGCCGGGCAGGGGAGTCAGTTCTGGAGAGCCCTCATCGCCCTCGCCAAAATGCAGATTCACCGGACCAAAGAGCTGAGAACTGCCATCATAATCGCTACTTTCCAACCAATAATAATAGTGGCCAGCCTGCACATCCCTATCGTAATACACATAAGTCTTGGGCTGTGAGGTATTGGTGGCGGGGATGGTCCTGTCCAAACGCAGAGCAGCGGTAAGATCATCATCCAGGCCGCGGTAAATGCTGAAGCCCAGGACATTGGTCTCGGATTGGGTGCACCATTGGATCATCACGCTGTTGCCCTGATAGGGCTGAGCTGTGAAAGATGAGAGCTCTACGGGGAGGGTCTGCCCAGCATCCAAACCGATTTTGAAGTCCACGGGGGCTTGTGGAGCTTCCTGGGGGAATTCATGGTCGAACTGCACCCAGCGAGGGTTGGTGCTTAAAGAAGAAGCACTAACTGGGTATCCAGTTATACCTGTACCTGTACCTGTATCAATATACAC
>CAXZAB010000238.1:0-3719 GCA_964293715.1 uncultured bacterium
GAAAAGAGCAACATCATGATGATAGGCCCTACCGGCAGCGGCAAGACCTTGATCGCCCAGACTTTGGCGCGTTTCCTCAAGGTGCCCTTCGCCATCAGCGATGCCACCACACTTACCGAAGCGGGCTATGTGGGCGAAGACGTGGAGAATATCCTCGTACGCCTCTTGCAAAGTGCTGATTATGACGTAGCCAAAGCCGAACGTGGCATTGTTTATATCGATGAGCTGGACAAGATTTCGCGCAAAAGCGAAACCCCCTCCATCACCCGTGACGTCTCCGGTGAAGGCGTGCAGCAAGCCCTGCTCAAAATCCTGGAAGGAACCAAGGTAAACGTGCCGCCAAAAGGTGGACGCAAACATCCTCAACAGGAATTTATCGAGCTGGATACCACAAACATCCTGTTCATCGCTGGCGGTGCTTTCTTTGGCTTGGAAAAGATCATCAAAGAACGCATCGACAAAAAAGCGATCGGGTTTGACGTGGCGCTGGGGGTTAAAACTGAAGATACCAATATCTTTGACAATACCATTCCCCATGACTTGCTCAAATATGGCCTGATCCCCGAGCTTATTGGCCGGATGCCTGTCATCTGCGCCTTGCATGAGCTCAGTGAAAGCGCTTTGGTGGATATCCTCACCGAGCCCAAAAACGCCATCGTAAAGCAGTATCAGAAGCTGTTTGATATGGAAGGCGTCAAGCTTAGCTTTGACACCGAGGCTCTGAAAGAGATTGCCCGCATCGGCATCTCCCAAAAGACAGGAGCCCGTGGCCTGCGCTCGATCATGGAGCGTTTTATGTTGAAAATTATGTATGATATCCCGGATTTGAAGACCGTGAAGAGCTGCAAGATCACTGCTGGAGTGGTCAAGGGTGAAGACGAAGCCGTTATGACCCATGTGAAACCGGTGAAGAGCAAAGCCGTGGGTGAAAAGTAAGGGAAATTACAAATGAGACCCCTATATATAGTTATTCTGGCGCTGATGATACTCTTCATCGGCGCCTGTACTTCAGATCAGGAGCTGATCGTAAGAAATAACAGCGTTGCCGATGCCTGGGTGCGCCTGGATCAGGGTTCCGAGCGTTATGTCCGGCCTCAAAGCACCACCAGTTACAATATTTCCTCACCTCAGACCGTCAATCTTCAATATCATGGCCGCCACATTTTACCGGGCAATATCATCATTGATATGAATGTCTCAGGCAATCAAAACCTGAGTCTGGAGCCCAATTGCGGGTCGCTCCGATTGCACAATGCCTCAGATAAACAAATTGTATCTTTAAAAGTTACCAGCTCCGGCACTTATAACTGGTCTGAAAATCTTTTGAAACATTCGCTTTATCCTGCCGAGTTCGAATTCTTCAGCCTCAGCCCGGGCTTTTACGACCTTCGAATTCAGGAGCGGAACAATGACTACTATTACATCACTGCCCAGGAGATCAGGATAGATAAGACCACAAATCACGTCTTTAACGGGATTTGAAGTTCGCTTTAGATTTTGATGATGCTCAGGTAGAGCAAGCGCGCCAGGCGTAGCTCACTGTAGCTGTATCTCTCCTGCAGATGGTCCCTCACCGGCCTTAGCGCCTCCAAACCGACCTGCCTAAAAGCGGCAGAAATTTCCTGAAAAGCTTCCGGCTCAATGGGATAGAATTCCCGCATTTGCTCAGGATCCAGCTCGCCATCATACTCCAGATAGGTCATTAAATGATCCACTATGGTGCCCAGTTTTATCCCGAAATGCAGCATCGCCTCTTGAGCATTGTGCCCTTCTTTGATGTATTCTGCCACGATAAAGCTCTTACTTTTGGATTTCTCTTTGGGTTTAGAATTCACTGTTGGCGAGGGCTCTGGAGGCTGTACGCCATGTTTCTCACAGTAATCTGAGATCACCTTCACAAAGGCTTCGCCGTATTCGCTTAGCTTGTGATCGCCCACGCCGGGGATATCTCTAAAGCTTTGTCGATCACAAGGGTAGGCTCTGGCCATTTCACGTAGGGACCTATCCGAAAATATTATATAGGGTGGGAATCCGCGTTCATCTGCCAATTGTCGCCGCAGATTGCGCAGCTCATCAAAGAGCAGCCCGCTTTCCTGGCTTTCGTCGCTCTCCACCATCTGCGTAATCACAGATTTGCTCATCATAAAATCTTCTTCGCCTTTCATAATAGCCCAGCTTTTGGGGGTCAAGTTCAATTTGTAATAAGCGTCTTGCTCTAGGCCCAAGTGTTGTCTGAGAGCAGAAAACAGAGTAAACCAATCTTTGCTGGAGGTATCTTTCCCAATGCCATACACGCTGAGCTTGTCGTAGCCGGCAGCCAAGATGTCTTTGGCCTCCGAACCCCGCAGAATCTTGATGATCTCATCCGCTGTGGCATTTTCCCGGGCCCGGTAGATGGCCGAAAGAAAGATCTGGGCCTCTCTGCTCACATCGGTCTTTTCCGCTTTTTCGCCGAGGCAGTTGTCACACATATCGCAATTGCCAGGAGTATAATGCTCTCCAAACCATTTCAGGATGGTGGTTCTGCGGCACTGGGCAGATTTGCAGTAGCGCACCATGGCATCCAGGTGGGTCTGGGTGATATGATTTTGCTGAGGATCGGGATGACCCAGGATAATCCTTTTTAGCGCGATGAAATCCGCAATACTATAAAAGAGCAGACAGGTGGAAGGCAGGCCATCCCGTCCGGCACGGCCGATCTCCTGATAATAAGTTTCCAGGCTTTTGGGCAGATCCATGTGGATCACAAAGCGCACGTTTGATTTATTGATGCCCATACCAAAAGCGATGGTGGCGACCATGATCTGTGCCTTATCGCGGATAAAGGCTTCCTGATTTGCATGTCGCACCTCGTCACTGAGGCCGGCATGATAGGGCAGGGCCGAAAATCCGTCTGCGATCAGCTTATCACTGGTGGTATCCACCCGCTTGCGCGTCATGCAATACACGATCCCGCTTTCATTGGGGTGAAGGTCCAGGAACCGGACCAGGCGATTGTAAGAATCCTGTTTCGGCTCCACAATGAGCAAAAGATTGGGCCGGTCAAAGCTCTCGATGATCATATTTTCTTCTGGTATGGTCAAAAGATTGCAGATATCCTTTTGCACTCTGGGAGTGGCGGTAGCGGTAAGGGCAAAAAAGGTAGCTTTCGGAAAGTGTCCTCTGAGCTGGGAGAGCTGCAGATATTCAGGACGGAAGTTATGTCCCCACATGGAGATGCAATGCGCTTCATCGATGGCGATCAGATCTATCTGAACCGCTTTCAGATGAGATAAAAACCAATCTTTAAGCAGGGTTTCAGGGGCTATATACAGGAGTTTCACTTCTTTAGTTACTACCGCAGCCAGAGTCTCTTGCTGCTCCACCTGAGTCATCATGCTATTATACATTCTGGCCTCAATGCCCAGATCCCGCACCTGCATCACCTGATCTTTCATCAGTGAGATCATGGGGGAGACCACCAGACACAGCCCTTCCAGCATCAAAGCCGGAAGTTGAAAACACAAGGATTTTCCTGAGCCCGTAGGCATCACCGCCAAAGTGGATTCCCCTTTGAGGATTTTCCTGATTACCTTTTCTTGAGCCGGTAGAAAGCTCTCATAACCAAATTGCTCACGCAATACCTGTAAAAGTTGTTCCTGAGAATATTCCATTATGTCTTATCATTACTCCTTAGCGAACAGCTTTTCCCGATAAAGCAAAATAGTCAAGCAATTTGT
>CAXZAB010000239.1:0-3690 GCA_964293715.1 uncultured bacterium
AAAAAGCTCACGACTGCCATATTTATCTTTGTACTATGTCATTTCTGCTTTGCAGAGATCATCCCCTTGCGTCAGGCTGAAGTCTTGATGTATCATAACAGCATCCTCGACCTTCCCGATGGCAGCAAAATAGTAAGTTGGGACGAGGCTCGCACCTATTCCTCTGACATCTATGCCCAACGTTTTGACGCCGGCGGAAACCCACTCTGGGCAGAACCCCTCCCCCTGGCTACAGGAGATGAGACCCAAAGCAAAAGCCAGCTGCTTGCCACTTCGGATGACAATTTCGTGGCTATCTGGCAACAAATTGTCATGGATGGCAGCTCCTATATGATGTCCATCCGGGCCCAGAAATTCAACCTCTTGGGACAGCCTCTGTGGCCGGGGAAAGGCATCATCCTGCCCACACATCGCAAGAATCATCAAAACTATCAGGTCCTGCCCAATCCCGCAGGCGGTTTCTACTGCGTGGCGCGTTCGGACGAGAAAAATCCTGTCCACATAGCCTTTAGCATATCTGCCGGTGGCGACCAGCTCTGGGGAAATTCCGGAATGGCCCTGGATATAGTTTCCGACAGCGTCCTGGACAGGATCGTGAGTGACGGTGACGGCGGGTTCATCGCCTGCTTTCAAAATAATGCCGCAAACAACAGCTATTTAGTAAGAATCGACAGCTCCGGGGCTATCGTAGGCAATAATCCCATGCTGGAGGAATCCCCCTTGGATCGTAAAAGTTACCAGATTTTTCCCTTGCTAAATGACCGCTACATTATTTACAGTTTTCAGAATAACGGTTTTAGCTGCTATATTCTACACTTCTGCATTATGGACAGCGACGGCACTCTGCATGGGACCTCCACATCTATCTTCTCAGGAATTAATGTCACAGTCTATAACATACCTTCAGTTTTTAGTGCCCATCCCGATGGCGGATTTTATCTGGTTTACCCCTATCTATCCTCTGCCCGCAAAATGTCCGTGCGGCGTTTCTCTTCCGATGGCAGTCCCGTATGGCCCTGGTCCAAGGCCTGCGGCAATGATATTTACGAGCACACTCCGTTCGATATTGCCACTGACCTGCATGGAAATCTCATTCTGATCTGGTCAAACCAGATGCAGTCTACGCTGCAGGCCCTAAAGCTCAATTCAAACGGGGTTATCATGTATCCGGGAGAATCTGTCACCTTGAGTAGTGGATCCAGGGATTACAAACTGCCCGCACTGGCCGTGAGCGGAGTCCAAGCCTGGATGGTCTGGCGGGAGGAATTGGGACACCAACAGCTACTCAGGCAGCAGATCTTGAGTAATACAGGTCAACCGCTCCTGGCCGAAAACCGGGAGATAGTAAGCCAAGCCCTGGCAGGACATGCGGAATTGAGAACCCGTAGCCTGGCTGTAGGAGATCATTATTTCAGTTTTTGGAATGATACCCGGGGCGCAGATGCCAAAATATACATGCAAAAGACAGATCAAAATTCCACTCAGCTCTGGGAGTCAAACGGCAGAGCTCTGAATGGTGTGTACCCCGGAAAAGGGTTTTTGCTTCATACCCAGTGCTTTGATAAAGAACATATTGCTGTTCTTTACTCATATACCGGCCCCACAGACGACATCTACCTGCAGCTCTTGGATCAGGAAGGGCAAGCGCAATACCCGGGTCTGGGAATATTCATTTGTGATGATTATAACTTTGATAGCAGCATCAGTATCGGCTATGAAGATACAGATTATTACTTGGTCTGGAGCGGAAGCGGCTACGCATCTCAAACACTTTATGGACAGCGTGTGCACAATGGCACCGCGCTGTGGCAGATTGGCGGGAAAGTGATCCTCCAGACAGACTTTGATTTTTCAATCCGACACACGGAAGGCAGCTACGTTTTTTGGCATAACAAGGATGCTTCGCACAATGATAATGGTCACCGTTTGCTGAGGTTGGACCAGGATGGTGATGTCATGACTGGCTGGGGCCGGCTGGGGAAACCCTTTTTCTCCAGTTCGGGTAGCGTAACTTGGGAAATCCCCATCGCTGTAGAACGCCACGCAGATTTTCTGTATGTGATTATCAAGGGGGACACTGCAGACAAGATTCAGAAAATACTGCCGGATGGCAAGCTGCCCTGGGGCTTGGCAGGCAAAAACATCAGCCCGTTTGGATACGGTTGGCGCCCCTCAGCCGTTAGTTTTGAAGATGATATCTTTGTGCTTTTCGAGAATAACGTAGGTTTGTACAATGTAAACGTCCGTCTGCAAAAAGTGCTGAGAAACGGCAGCCTGCCCTGGGGCAAAGAAGGCCTTTTGATACACTCCACTCCCTCAAATTGCAGCCAGTCACAACTGATGAGGTTTGACAATGGTTATATCGTGCCAATATGGACCGGCAGGTCCGATTGCTCCAGTACAAATGATGATATCTACAGTGCAGTGATCGATCCCTATGGTAATCTACAGGCCGAAGGCGCCCAGCTGATCAGCGCACCGGACAAACAGCACTATCCCCAGACCGCGGTTTTGGGCAATAAAGGCCTGATCTCCTGGATCGACCAGCGCATCGGCTATGCCCTGGGTTACGGTGAACCTCAGTCGCTCTATGCCACCATATATGACGCCAGCAATCTGATAGATGGTCAGACCCAGGTTCCGGGTATGGCAGATGTTCCGCTCCTCTATCAAAACTATCCCAATCCCTTTAACCCCACCACCACCATCAGCTTTGCCCTGCCCAGATTCGGAGAGCCGCGGATCTCTATATACAATTTGAGAGGACAGCTTATCCGGGATCTCACTAAAGATACTACCTATATCCGGGGCAAACACAGCCTCGTCTGGGATGGTAAAGACTCCGGTGGCAAGACCGTGAGCAGCGGAATCTATTTCTGCCGCTTCAGCTTGGATGGGTATAGCAGCTCGCGCAAGATGCTTATGATCAAGTAGTAGCATATGTCTATAGTATACTTTAAAGTCTTTCTATAACAGGGGGCTAATGCATCACCATAATGAGTGCCATAGGTACGCTATTTTAGATAGCAAGCACCAGCTACACAAAGGTTTGAGTCCCATCGGGACGCTATTTTAGATAGCACATTAGGTTCCCTTTTTCAAAATGACGTTCAGCCAGACCTCCGTTTCGCGTCCGGGACGTTTGTCCAAGCTCTCACCGCTGTAGATAAGATTCAGCCCCGCATCCTGATATCCGGTTTCTGATAGTTTATCCAAAGTATAATCGCAAAACCAGCGTCCACCGCGCAGACCTTCAAAATCGCCTTTTTTAACCGAGACAAACACAATTCCACCATGTGCCAAAGCCCTGGGAATCTTGTGCCAAACTTTTGGCATTTCTTCGCTGCGTATATGTAGTAACGATGCACAAGCCCAGATGAGATCAAATCTATCCGCATAATCCATCTCTTCTGCAGAAAGCCTTACCACCTCTACCCCACTTTTTTTTTGGGCAAGCGCACACATTGCCTCAGAAGGATCAGCAGCCAGCACATCATAACCCATTTCACGAAAACGCTTGGCATCTCGTCCGGATCCACAGCCCAAATCCAAAATTTTGGCTTGCGGCTTCAGATACGGCAACACCAAGTCATACAGCTCCTGCATGTTTACGTTCACAGTACTGGAGCTGTAGCCCCTGGCATTCTCATCGTAATAATCCATCTTGCTTGTGCCTAAAAAGGACCGTTG
>CAXZAB010000240.1:0-3656 GCA_964293715.1 uncultured bacterium
GGGCAGCCGTCGGTAACGTTTCCCACTGCCGCTTGAAGTCCAAAGTGCCGCTAAGGTCATGGTAAATTGATAGTTAGCTTAGGCACTTTGAAATCCAAGACTCACAGCTTTCATGTAAACGACACAGGAACATTCACTGTTTCCAGGACAGCTCATCACCCATTTTCGACTGTCCATTTTCAATTCTCAATTATTAGCAGTCCGTAGGACGATACCTTAAACAGACATGAAAAACCAGCCCCATATCTCCATTTTTCCCATCCCCAAAGTTTTGACTTGACTAATTCTGACAATTTCCTAACATATCATTGTGATACACTCGGCTGATCTTGAAGGTGAATCACATTACTATAACTATATAAGAAGTATATTTGTTGAATATCAATGTTGTCTATATCCTTGCCCAAGACATGCTTGCGCAGGACACAGATATTAGATAATGATGTTCGGAACGATACTTGCATTAAGAGTATAATAAACAAAACCCAAATCGAGGATAAACAATGAAGAAATTAGCAATGCTGATATTCGTGAGCCTATTTTGTGGGTTCGCTTTCGCCGCGGGAGTCTCAAATACTCCCACCTCCTACAAGTCTGCCTTTGAGCTAAAGGCGCAGGACACAAGTGGAATGGATATTTCTTTTACTTTGCCTTCCTTTGAAGTCAAAAAAGAAATCTCAAACGGACAAACCTTCCAGAGGATAACACTACCTGATGCCGGCACTCTGATGCAGAATGGGATGCCGGAATTACCCATCATAACTACTTCCATTGCCATACCCCACCGGGGTTCAGTATCCATCGAAGTACAAAACACACAGCACAGTATTCTGAGGCAATACCATGCCTATCCCCTGCAAGAAGGTGATAATCTGGACAGCCCCAAAGCTTTTGTGCAAAACACGGATTATTACAGCAATGGCGCTGTATATCCTGGCTCTGTGGTAGATTACAGCGAGCCTATGATCTTGCGCGATTTTAGAATTGTCACCATTCAGGTCAATCCTTTTAGTTATAATGCAGATCTGGATGAGCTCACCGTATATGATAACATTCAATTACGGGTGAATTTCACCGATGAAACAGGCGTCAATGAATTGCCAGCACCGGTGCAATACATATCTCCCAGCTTTGACAAAATCTATAACTCCGTGATTCAAAACTATCGGGACTTCAGCCATTTCCTGGTGCCCAATACTCCGCCCCGACACCTCATTATTCATGGTAATACCACAGACGTTAATTTCCATAATGCCATGGATAATTTTGCGCATTGGAAGCGTCAGAAAGGCGCAGACGTGGATATCTTCAGCACCGCCTCGAATCAGGCCGGATCTTCCACCTCCAGTATCCAAACCTTTATCCGCGGTCGTTACAACGATCCTGCCACGCGTCCCGACTTTGTTATCTTAGTTGGCGACGTCACCGGTAGCTACAGCGTTCCTGCCTTTAAGTTTTCAAACGGAGATACAGATTTTCCTTATACCCATATGAATACCGGAGATATCCTGGGTGATGTCTTTATTGGCCGCATCTCTGCAGAAAACATCAGTCAATTGCTGGTGCTTTTTCACAAGATTTATGTCTATGAAAAAGATATTGATGTCACCACTGCAGATTGGCTGAATCGGATGCTCCTTGTGGGGGATACCGCTCCCTCCGGCATCTCTACACAGTACATCAGTAAATACATCAAAGAGATGGCCCTGGAAATAAATCCGGATTACACTTTCACTGAAGCATACGATCCTAATTTCTCGAGTATGGTGCCCTCCATCAATGCTGCGATCAATCTGGGCGTGGGCTTTTACAGTTTCCGCGGGTATATCGATTACGTTCCGCCTACAGAATCCGCACTTTTCAATGGTAACAAACTTTTGCATGCGATCAATCTCACCTGTGGCACAAATAACTTTGCCGGAACCTCGGAAATGGAACAATTTGTCCGCTATGGCACGCTGGCAGCTCCCAAAGGTGCTGTAACCGGGATCGGGATGAGCACCTCCAGCACGAGCACCACGTTTAATAACGTTCTGCACGGTGGCATCTTTGAAGGTATCCTGGTGCATGGCATGCGTACTATGGGTGAAGCGATTATGCGGGGCAGACTATATACGCACGAAGTATTTAGCGTTTCGGCCCCAGACAATGTGGGCAAGTTTACGCACTGGTGCAATCTGATGGGAGATCCCACTATGGAAGTCTTTACCGGTATTCCGGGCACTTTCCAGATTGTAACCGATAATGATGTTCCTTTGGGAATGAGTCTTTTGGATGTGGCCATCACCGATGCCGATGGCCTTGCCATAGAAGGCGCTTCAGTAGTGCTGTCTCTGGGCACGGATATTCTCAGCCGCGGCTATACCGATGTAGATGGCAACGTGATCCTCATCTTGCCGGATAATATGGTAGCCGGCGAAGCCACAATTACTGTGAGCAGTCACAATTTCAAACCTTTGCAGAGCACGATAGACATCGTGGACATACCCACTTTGGTGCCCGCTGCAGTTATTATAGATGATGACAGCCAAGGTGCCTCAGAAGGCAATAGCAATGGCATCACCAATGCCGGTGAAACAGTGGAAGTCTTTTTCGGTCTCAAAAATACCGGCACAGACGCCATTTCCGGCATCACCGGTACCGTGAGCTCAGACAGCCCCTGGATCAATATCCTTCAGGCAGATCTTGAATATCCCGAAATCATCGGCTCTGGCACAGGCAACAACCTCACACCGGTCGTAATCGAAGTGGACCATGCCACACCACATGAAATCATGCTCAGGATGCACTTAAATGTTACAGATTCCAATGGCATAAGCTATGAAGTCTCTGAATTTATCCCCGTGGAATCTCCTCAGGTGATGTTCGTGGAGCTTAGCATCCAGGAAGATGAGAATCAGGACGGCACTCTGGATCCGGATGAAACGGCAGACCTCGTACTTACTCTAAAGAACATTGGCGGCGCCGATGTGGACAACGTTTTTGCCCGTCTTTATACCGAAAACGATCTGATCTCTGTGGTTGGCAATACCTCCTTTATAGGTTATATGCCCATGAACCAGGCAGTTTCCAGCTCCGAGACCGAACCCTTTGCCGTCTGGCAGCGTCCTCAGACCTTGCCAGGCATGGTAATGCCCATGTATGTAAGGCTGTACAACGATGCCGGATTTGAACAAATCGTTCATTTCACCCTCACCGTAGGCCAGGTTTTCCAAAGTGATCCTCTGGGTCCGGATAGCTATGGCTATGTGATGTATGACTGGACCGATCTGGCCTATCCTGAAGTGGCAGAATACTCCTGGCTGGAGATAGCTCCGCAGGAAGGCGGCTTGGGTACAGCCCTGCCCATCACGGATGTTTATAACGGCAGCAATGAAGGCGACCAGGTGGGAGCTCAGTCTCTGGCCGTGGTAAATCTGCCTTTCCCCTTCCAGTTTTATGGCCGGATGTACGATCAAATCACAGTGTGCTCCAATGGCTTTATCGCTATGGGCGTCACGGAAAATGGTGAATTCCGAAACTTCCGCTTGCCTGGCGCAATGGGGCCCAGCCCCATGATCGCTCCTTTCTGGGACGATCTTGCCACCCATTCCGGCAGTGGTATTTACACGATGTTTGATCGCAGCAACCACTCTTTTGTGATCGAATGGTACAAT
>CAXZAB010000241.1:0-3622 GCA_964293715.1 uncultured bacterium
CAGCTAAGCCCCTCTATCCCAAGTTGATGTCTAAAATAGCGTCCCGTTCTCGCTTCGCTGGTATTATGCCTGGATAATACGGACTAAAATAGGCTTGAGCACTTATTCACCTTAAAGTGTAAAGAAAGTAGCGTGACTTGGGGAGAGGAATTGAACAGTCTCGACTAATGATAGAGCACTACCAGTGATTTTAATTGACAGCTATTACGTTTTAAATAAGCTTGGCATATAACTATTTATCAGTTAGGAGAGACTCATGACAGAGCCTAATAATCACTCTTTCAGTCAGCTTCATTATGATCAGCTAATTGATTTCTGCGATTCGGAGAGTGCTCAAAACTTCTGTAAGCTGAACCTGGCTTCCGACATCGCCAATGCAGCTTTACTAATGCTGCTCAAAAATAGCCAAATTGAAGACAATGATGCTTTTATCCAAGTGCAGGCGAAAGTCTATTACCCCAAAGCTGTGGAAGAGGTCTTTGCCTCTTATCAGAAGAAGATCTTTGGGTTCTGCTACGCCAAAACTCAGGACCCGGAGCTCTCGCATGATATCGCGCAGGAAACCATCCTGCAATTGCTGAGCTCACAAACCGAAATCAGAAACGTTCCAGCCTGGCTGCGGCAAGTATCCCACAATCTCTTGTGTAAACATTATCAAACGAAAACAGATGATAAAGCGGTATATGAAGAGCTCTGCAAGGAAGGCGAGATTGTCCAAAATTCGCTGGACCACATAGATGCCGCTTTGATCGATGGCCTTGATCCCAAGGCTCAAAGCCTGATCCTGCAAAGCCCTGAATACAAAGAATATGAAGCCATGCGCGCCTTCAAAGACATGGCTGGATACGCCGAATCCTTGCAGGTGAGCCCCAAAGTAGCCCAAAAGAGGAAGGATAGGATCGTCCGGAACCTCAAGTCGAAGGTTCTCTTGGCTATGGGCTGGGAAGACAGCCCGGATATCCTTACTTACCACCAATATGACGCAATCCTGAGATTCATCCGGAAGATGCTAAAAATGGGCACACAAAGACCCGAAGATAGAACTAAGGCCAAGTCTTCCAAACGCGATCCCCAGCTCTGTGAACTCATGCAGGGAATCGCTTCAATCGACGATTGGGGCATTACCGCGCTCGGAAATAATAGATTCAGCATTTATCTGTTCCACCTGAACCAGGAAAATAAACCGGTGGTGGTCAGCTTTGTCATCCACCTCAATGAAAGAAACTATCTGAGCATCGAAGAGAGCAAAAAGAACAAAGTTTTTGGCTCCTTCGTAATGCCCGCTAATATGCAGATACCCAAAGAGATGGGTAAGTCTCTGTGGAGTTTTGAAGAAATTATTTTTCGCTTAAAGCAATAAATATACGATTTCGTCATCTCAAATTCCCGGTTTCGGACACTATAACTATAGAACTAAACAATAAGGAGTGTCGAAATGAGAAAGATGACGTTATTAGTAATGTTGGTAGTCCTGTGCTCCAGCTTGCTGTTTGGAGCGCTGGACTACTCAGTGATTGACCCAGGCTGTTTGCCAACGTACACGGGATCATTATGCGATCCGGAGATTAGGATCGTGTATACTGATGCCAGTGGCCTTTATATTCTGATAGAGTATCAAGGTGTTTTGCACATAGTGTACATTTGAGGTCTAATAGAAATGCTACCGCTTAATAAACTAAATCACATCACTTTCGTAAACTTAATGCATCCTGAGTATGATTCTTGGGGGGCACCATTAAACACCAAAATCAAGCACCAAAAAAGGAGAGAAAAATATCTCACAAAATTTTGCAAAACAAGGGAATGTGCACATCTCTGCCAATTGCTAAGGCAGAATGTAGTTTTAAACAAACATTGGGCTGGAAAGGACCCGTTTTGAAATACATGCCTAAGTTCCCAGTGTTTATTGTTATCTTGTTCTTTAGTTTGATCGGCATACTAAACGCAATGCCAAGTACTGCTGAGTACCTTTCAAATATCCCTCAGTTTACGCAAACCAGAAACGATTTCCACTTCGGTAACTTTCTTGTAACTGGAACTGACAAAGTAGTCATTCCTATATCGGAAGACGGCGCAGATATCAATGATGTTCT
The DNA here is from genome assembly GCA_964293715.1 of uncultured bacterium. Lineage (GTDB taxonomy): Bacteria > Cloacimonadota > Cloacimonadia > Cloacimonadales > Cloacimonadaceae > UBA5456. The sequence continues at coordinate 2,094 of CAXZAB010000241.1, forward strand.
ATATCTTACTAATGTTAGATTCATCTTTGATGATATCTATGCCGGAGAGATAAAAAAACTGCATTTCGGTGATGGAGCTTCTGGTACAGCAAATATACACACAAATTTTCTTGACCATAATTATAATATTACAGGTTCTATCCAAACATTTCAATTGACATTAAAGAGGTATAATATAGGGCAACAACTATTGGGAACTATTAATTTCAATATTACTATCAGTCCAGTCGCAATTAATACTACTACTTCTAGCATCAGCCCAAACGTTAAACTAAACTACGCATTCTCACCCTCAACCAGCATAAAGAGAAAGCCACTACTGTTCATTGAGGGATATGCAATCACTGGTTCAACTGCTGCAGCCTCAATTATTGGGATGAATCCGGTATTCTTTCAAAACCTACTGGATAATGGTTATGATCTATTTATCCTCAACTTTGGTGAAGATAACCAGAATAGCCTGATAAGCAACTCACAGCATGTGCTGGCTGCTATAAACGCTGTGGATGATATATATGCGCCAGAGTTTACAAACTCAATAATTGAGCCTGTAAAAATTATAGGTTACTCAATGGGTGGAGTCTTGGCAAGGCTCGCCATGAGTTATGCGGAGGATGGAGAGTTTTCTCATCTAAGCAATACCTTGATTACTCTGGATTCGCCTCATAGGGGGATGTTGCTCAATGAAAACGTTCAGAACATGGTACAAAGTGCTATCGTCCAACAGAACCTTCCTGCTTCATTAATGGATATGGTCAATGAAGCATTTGGTTCTCCGGCAGCAAAGCAGATGATACGCAATAGCGCGTCAGGGACTAATCCTTCGGTACAATCCGGAAGTGATGAATATAGAGATATCTTCGGTAGCTTGAACAGCTCGGATAGTGGAGGTCAGAATCTACTCAATGAAACGGGGCAACCTCATAAGCAGAATAATGTTAAGAGGTACGCAGTAGCCTCTGGAGCCAACACACTCTCCGGAAATGTAAACAACAGCAATTACTTTTCAAATATCTCGCTTCGGTTTACATTAGGCAGAGTGAGGAAAACAGTTAATCTTGCCAATATCCCTTCTGTTTGGTATGATAAAACTCCCGGATCGAAAGTTCCTATTCTTAATCACTACTCATTTACTGTGTGGGAAAATAATTGGGATGATTTTCTCGTTACATTATTTGGCACCCCCAAAGTAAAACTCAGAATTTCACAAAGCTACATTCCAGTAATGGTGCCAACCATATCCAGTCTTTGCATTGAAAACATCCCCTTTACTACAGGTAGCTTTGATAACCCCTTACCCACAAACATTGTTACACCTTTCGATGATTACTTTATCTCCCCGAGCTCCGAATACCATACCACTATCTCTACCGGAGCCGCTAACTGGATGATGAACAAGTTGCAGGCCATAGAAAGCAACCCAAATCTTAGATGCATCGGTCATGCTACCGGAACTGTGTACTCAGCGGGGATTGTCTTCCCAGGAACAACAGTATCGGTAAAAAATATTCAAACGAACGAGACATATT
>CAXZAB010000242.1:0-3614 GCA_964293715.1 uncultured bacterium
CTAATCGACAAACTCGTCCGTTACGAAGCCGCCAAGCCACAAAGCTATGGCGCGCTGACCATCTATCCAATGCTGGGTAAGGAGAATTGCCCTCACGACTATATCTCGCTGCGCAAAGCCCTGGAAACGCGAGAACTCCACATCTCGGAGCTTAGCCAGAGTGGAAGCGTTCCGGAACTGAAAGTAATCAATAAAGGCAAACAAACTGTACTCATCTTGGCTGGAGAAGAATTACGCGGCGCCAAACAAAACCGCATCCTCAATACCACCGTTCTGATCGCGCCCGAAAGCGAGCTGATTCTTCCGGTAACCTGCACCGAGGCAGGACGTTGGTCATACGAAAGCAGAGAGTTTTATGAATCCGGGCACATGATGCAGCCGAGCCTTAGGGGCAAGGTAGTGAATAGTGTCTCAGAATCTTACCAGATGGGCCACACTGCCAGATCAAATCAACATGAGGTATGGTCAGATATTGCTATGCTGCAACGCGAACATGCCAGCAGTTCACCCACGGGCGCCATGGCGGATGTGTATGAAAAAACAAAGCACAAGCTGGAGAAATTCCTGAAGTCTTTTCCGATCCTGGAAAGCCAGTGCGGGATTTATGCTCTGATCGGGAAAAGCTTTGCCGGTCTGGACCTGGTCTCGAGCCCGGAAGTCTGGCAGGACTTATATGACAAAATCCTCAGATCATACGCCATGGATGCTTTGCGGAGCCAGGAACAATGCTCGCCGCACGATGACACCAAACTCAGTCTGGAAGATCTGCTGAGAGATGCCAAGCTGAGTGAGTTTGAGGGAATCGGTCTAGGCAAGGAATGGCGCATTGAAAAGTCGGATCTCACAGGCTCGGCCTTGATTTGGAATGATCACCCAGCCCATCTGAGTGTTTTTCCTCATCAGGAAAGGGAGAGGAATGGCGAAAGATTTCATCGTAGAATGAGAGGCCAATGATAGACTCACCCTTGAGTCAAGCAGGTTTTGGAAAGCGGGGACTTGGCTCCCCGCTTTGAACCTGGTGTTGCAGCTCCAAAAGCATTGTGACAGGACATAAACCCACAAACTCGGGCTTAAATTACGAAGCCCAAAAATAAATCACCCATCTCCGAAATAATAAATACAATAATAAGCGAATATAGGCTCAATTTGCTTAAGTGCATCCAACCCAACTAATTATGACAAAAAAGGAGTTCTTATGAAAACCATGATATTACAGCCTGCTGTGATCCTGCAGTCGATCAAGCAATGCCTGGAAGAGGATAGACGCCGCAGCAGTGGCTCTTCCGATTGCCGGCAAGATGCCTTATTTGACGATATTACTTCGCTGGAATTTGATGAAGATGATGAGATTATATCCTTGAATCCCGAGAAAAAGGACGGCTATGAACAAAGCAAAGCTGCGGCTGGCAGAGATCTGAACAGCTATGTCCGCATGCTGCAGGAGCATCCCAGTCTGGAAAGCTATCATCTTAATGAAACCGACGTAATCGCCATAGCCTGCTTGTGGGACGCAATGCTTAGAGGGCAGGGTGAGGGGCGAAACTACCAAAAAATATTGGCTTGGTGTAAATTAGATAGCTCTGATGTCTTGGGCGGATTACAGTATCTGGGCACTCTTCTGGAGCGCAATATCATTGTCAATACAGAAGAAACAGAAACGGATTTTCATCTTGATCCCTTTCTGCTACTTGAAGGCGACTTCCAGCTACACAGTCAGTTTCGCCACATTCTTAGCCAAACAAATCCTCAGGACAAGATAGAGGCAGCCTTGTATTCCAGCTGGGAAAATCTGACTCAGCTAAACCGCGATCTCGTGCTGGCTCGCAAGCTAGCCCAGGCCTTGTATCCAGATCTAAACGAGAATCGGTGTGATGGGCTGCGCTACAATCTCAATCTGATGGATTGCTACCTGAATCCTTTGAAGTCAAGGATCGCCAGCTCCCAGCAGTCTATCCCTCTCCTGAAGTTTATTGGCGAACACACGCTGAGCGACATTGATCTGATTATCTTGCTCTGGATTTATACCGATCAGCTCTTAAGAGATCGTTCTTCGTTCAATCACCTGGCAAATCTGATCAGCCATGACCACATAGACCGCATTGACAGGCTGATCTACCTGAAGAGTAGTCCCACTCTACTCGCGGCAGGTATCTGTCTGAAAAAGGTACATTCCTTTTTTTCGGATCATGACTATCTGTCTTTTACGGATGAGGCAATAAAGAAACTAAATCTGATAATTGATGACGAAGATGAGGATGGCAATCCTGCACAGCAGCATTACAATATGCGTGAACTCAATGCTCTACAAAGCTTTGATGATCTCATTTTACCCGCAGAAGATAGGGATCTGCTGTCAGCGTCGATTAGGCGCTATCTGAACAAAGAAGATACGGATCTTTCCCAATGGGGGGTGAAATTGCCCATGACCGAAACGCAGCAGAGCCAGGGGAAGGGAACATGTATCTTGCTTTATGGAGAATCGGGAACTGGTAAGACCTTTTCGGCCGGTGCCATCGCAAATGCTCTAAGCAAAAAGCTGCTGGCCATAGACGCCAGCAAGCTGCGCAACAAATACTATGGTGAAACCGAAAAGGTAGTGCGTCGCACCATTGCCGAAATGAGAAAGGTAGTGGAAAGCTCCGATAATCCACCGGTTTTCCTGCTCAATGAAGCAGACCAGATCATTCATAGACGCAGCAAGCAGGAGTCTTCCTGCTCCGGTGTCGAAAACGCTCTGCAAAACATTTTCCTGGAAGAACTGGAAATTTTTCCAGGTATCCTAATCCTGACCACGAACTTGGTCGAGAACATTGATGAGGCCTACTTTAGACGTTTTGATATCAAGATCGAACTGCACCGGCCCGATTACGAGTGCCGCCTGAAACTATGGGACATGCATCTGCCTGAGAGCATTCCCGGTGCTTCTGAGATTGATTGTGAATATCTGGCAAGCAATTACGATCTTAGCGGTGGCCAGATCGACCTGGTGATCCGTAATGCCTGCGCCGAGGCAATCTGCCGGGCTGGCACCGGTAAACGACTATTGATAGATGACCTGATCCGCTACGCTATTTTGGAGAATCCGCAGGGCTGTGCCAGCGAAGGCAGCCCAAGAATAGGCTTTTGCATCTAAAAAAAGGAGAAATCATGGATATCACCGGTATGACTGATATGGGAAAGCTCAGGGATAACAACGAGGATTATTACCTCATTCCCGCGCACTTTTTGACTGTAGGAATTGCCTACGACGCCAATACCTATGGGCAGCTTATGATCGTTTGCGACGGCTTGGGTGGGCATAACGCAGGGGAAGTAGCCAGTAAAATGGCAGCAAAATCCCTGATGCACAGTTGGTATGGCGGCGTGGGAGCTGAATTGGAGGATAAACAACGTCTGGAAACACTGATCAGACTTGCTAATCAGGAAGTGTATAGGGCGTCAAGGGACAATAGCGTACACAAAGGAATGGGCACTACCCTCACCGCGCTTTTGGTGAAGGACAAGCATGCTTTTGTCGCCAATGAGGGAGACAGCAGGGCCTACCTCTTTCTGCAGGGGGAACTTAGCCAGTTTAGCCGGGACCACTCTTATGTCCAAGAGCTATACGAGCACGC
>CAXZAB010000243.1:0-3540 GCA_964293715.1 uncultured bacterium
GTTCCGAGTCACAATTCAAACAAGCCAGTGAGACCAGAATAGAGCTCAGCAGTACTTTAAATACGCTCACCAAACAGATGAATGCAGATTCTGCTTTGAGCCGCCAGGAGCTTACCAAAGCCCAAAATAATCTTTCGGAAAGCCTTTCTCGCAAGCTTACCGAGCTTACCACCGGCAGCTCTGAACAAACGGAGAAGCTAAGAAAGAGCATCCAGGAACGCCTGGAAGAGATCCGCAGCAGCAACGAAACTAAGCTGGAAGAGATGCGCAAGACCGTGGATGAAAAGCTGCATGCTACCTTGGAGAAACGCTTGGGCGAATCCTTCAATCAGGTAAGCCAACGCTTGGAAGAAGTACATAAAGGTCTGGGCGAAATGCGCTCCCTGGCCTCAGACGTGGGAGGCCTCAAAAGAGCGCTGGAAGGCGTGAAACCCCGTGGTATCCTGGGTGAATTGCAATTAGAAAACCTGCTGGGTGAAATCCTGACCCCAGACCAGTATGTGAAGAACTTCAAACCCAATAGCCGCCGCGATGAGATGGTGGAATTCGCTGTAGTTTTGCCAGGTAAGGACGATGTGGATTCCAGAGTCTATCTGCCCATCGATGCCAAATTCCCCATTGAGGACTATCACATCCTGGTGGATGCCTTTGATAGCGGAGATCGCGGGGCTATTCTTGCCTCTCAGAAGGCGATTGCAAACAGCATCAAAAGCAGTGCGCGCGATATCCGTGATAAATACCTGAATCCCCCTGTCACCACAGATTTTGCCATCCTGTTTTTACCTTTTGAAAGCCTTTATGCCGAGGTACTCAGGATTCCCGGACTCTTCGAACTCGTGATGCGGGAATACAACATAATTCTTTGCGGACCCACCACCGCGGCAGCCCTTTTAAACAGCCTGCAAGTGGGGTTCAAGACCCTGGCTATCCAAAAGAAGAGCAGCGAAGTCTGGAAAGTTCTGGCCGCAGTCAAAAAAGATTTTGGCCTCTTTGGCGAGGTCCTGGATAAGACCCGGAAAAGGATCGATATGGCAGGACGGGAATTGGATAGAGCTCATCACCGCAGCCGCCAGATTGAGAAGAAGCTGGGCAGAATGGAAAATCTGCCGGAACCGGAAGCTGTAAAGGCAGAGTTTGTTTTGGAAGAGCCGACGGAGCTTTCCGAAGATTAACTTCTAATTGGGTTGGATTTTTGGTACAGCTTTGGCCTCAGTGAAAGCTGAGGCAATCGCTCAAGCAAAGCGGCTGTTATTTGAGCGAGTCAATTAGTGAATGATATCTGTCTGAGTTATATCCTGGCCTTAAAATACTCTGATGATATATCTTTTCGAGCTTTTTATTTGAAGCCATTTTCCCCTTGATTTGTGTACATTTTTCGCAAATATCAAGCTCAGAATACAGGTGCCATTCTTCTAAAACTCTTATGATTTCATCGCTGTAATTGCCATCGAAGCTGTTGATGAGATCATAATTATCCATGAAGTTAGGTGTAGCTATTGTATTTATTATGTTCAAGATTTCCTGCATTGTCCCAGTTTGTCCCGAAAGAAAATCCCAAAGCTCACTTGCCAAAAGCACTTCATCCTGATCGTAGAATTTATGACCGTTGACGATATTGCTTAAAAATCTGGACTTATCATAACTGCAAGGGGAAGAGGTGCTTGTATCGACCGTGGGATCAAACGGAAACGCAATATAAAACTCAACTGATTTATTAGGATACCTGTTCTTTAAAGCAGTTCTTCCGCTCAGGATTTTTTGCTTTTCACTTTTCATCTCTCCAGAATTAGGTTTCACAGATTTTAGCTCAATGGCTATTATACTATCTACTGTCACACAGAACACATCTGCACAAAATCCCTGCATTTCGGTTAGTTTACCATTACCTTTTTTGGGAATCGACTTTAATTCTTGCTTGAGGTCCGGAGTTGAGTTCGAATTTGAAAGATTGATCATAATATCATTTATTGATAGCCTTTGTGCTTCTGTAATTTGCAAGAGGCTACTGCGGGAGGAAGTGAATTCTCTCTTTTCGCCACCGCTAATCGCATGAGCTACTTTCTCGAAGAAAGTTTGTCCCAAGCTGGTATTGAGACCATGCAGCCAGCTGCTCAGGCTTATCAATGCTGATGAGTTGGTCTGAAGATCTTCTAACTTACTACAGAAGGCCTGTAAAAATGACTCATGAAACGGAGCATTACGGTTTTTGTCTGAGTCTTCAGGGAAGGATTGAAATCTTTTAAAGAGGATATCAATAACTATTTCTGATATTTTCTGCTCTACTTCTTTTGGTAATTTCATAGCTTATCTCCAAGGTCTTTTAAGTGAAAAATGATCTCAGAATAAGCCGCCTTATCTTTTTCGGTACGATTTAGAACAGGTCTTTTATACTGATTCACTATCTTCATGCCAGCTTTTTTGGCTATGTTAGGATACATATTGTACTTATCATTGGCTACTAAAAACACATTGTAATCATCTACTAAGAATCTTTTACAATTCAAAAGGACTTGTGAAATTCCCTCACAATAGCTTTCTCTGGCTTGTATACCCTGCCCCTTATATAGAGGGCCTATTTCAAGCTCATCGTGTCTTTCGAAGCCGAAAAGATCATATGCATAAGCATGTTGCTCGTGATAATCTATCAAGCCTACATAGGGAGGTGATGAGAATATCCCATTGATCTTGTTCTGTTTTATTTTTGCTGCAAAATCTGGATTTATATTATGCACTTTTTCATAGATATCAACCTTCCTGCTATCGCCCGTAATGCAGACCTGCTGGGTATCAGTGCGCAATTTGGCTAAGATATTGATCCTTCTGATCGTATCCCTTGAATACGATTCCCACCATTTAAGGATCGAAAAAAGAGGTTTGCAGATTTTACCATGTTTTGTGCAATAATAAGCTTCAGTAACCGGCTCAATCAGAGTAGCCAGATCAGAATGTGTGGTAGCTCTACAGCTTCGCATAGTTCTACTCAAGACAATACTGGCTAGCTTCCTAATTTTTATGTCCGGAATCTTTCTGATCTCTTGGAACATAAACTCCAATTCTTCTCGGATTTGCTGAGTGAACCATTTATCCAAGAAAGTATCGGACTTGTCTTGCAAGAGCTTTATACCATATTTTTCTACCAGAGCATGATAGATGGGGAGAAACATCTTTTCCTTATCTACAGTATAGCTTTTTTCGTCGATCAGTTTACGTCTTAGCTTATATTTGAAATCAGGAACAGGGAAGTATTCTTGATTAAAATTTTTCAATTCGTTTAGCAATTCCCGCTCAAAATCAAAGACATTAGACCCCATTAGAAAGTTTTTCAAGGCCTTGGTTAGCTTTGTAATCTCATGCTTTAAACTATCCAAATCATATTTCATGATCTTGGAACTGGCTATTTGAACGTTAAATGCAGAAACGTCTATACCAACCGCATGCAAAGCTAATTCATTTGCCTGTACCAAGGTGGTTCCACTTCCTGAAAAAGGGTCCAACACAATATCACCTGGATAGAAAAACACTTCGCGCTTGTATTTGTCG
>CAXZAB010000244.1:0-3519 GCA_964293715.1 uncultured bacterium
AGACTGATGGTACGGTAGTTATAGATCGGCAGAGCATAGACTATCCTGAGTACACGGCTTTGATTTTGCGTAGGAAGTACACGGATTTGATTTTGAATTTCAAGCCGAAGGCGAACCAGGTGTATTCTGCATTGGGAGCTGTGTGGAAGGAGAAGGAGATGTGCTTCTTATTTCCGAGTGGTGCTCGGATCTATTTGGGTCACTGCAATGAGGCGAAGGATGTGGAGAAGTATATCGGCGGTAACTATCATTACCTGGGTATAGAGGAGGTGGGTCAGTTTCCGGAGTTTTGGGTGCGGGATATAGGTGGTTCTGTGCGTAGTACGAACCCGGAGTTATTGCCACTAAAGCGGTTCACAACGAACCCTGGGGGCGTGGGTCACATGTGGCTGAAGCGCAGGTTTGTGGATTCGTGTCCTCCGATAGAGGGTGAGCTGAAGGTCTGCAAAGAGTTTGACGTGGAGTATTACGAGCAGAATCCGGGGAAGGTATTCGCTGATGAGAACGGTACGGAGCGGTGGTATATCCCTGCTACGGTGTTTGACAACGAGGCTTTGATCAAGAATGACGACAACTATGTGAACTTCCTGAAAACTTTGGATCCTGTGAAGAAGAAGATGTGGCTTCATGGTATGTGGGATGAGATGAGCGGGTTGTTTTTCAGCAACTTCAGCAATGAGTATCATGTAATAGATAAGCGTGACTTCAAGCTTGACGTGGAAAAATGCAGGGTTTACCGGTGCATAGACTATGGCACCTCGAATCCATTTGCTTGCATTTTCGTAGCGGTTGACCATGAGGGGCGGGCTATTTGCTTTGACGAGATCTACGAGACGGGCTTAACGCCCACGATGCAGGCGGAGTTAATCATTGATAAGACGAAGGAGTGGGGCTTAACTGAGGAGCAGATCCACTTGACTATCGTTGATCCTGCCATGAAAGTAGCGAGCCAGGATGCGGGGCATAAGCTGCGGAGTGTGATAGACTTGTATTCGGATTGCGGGGTCAGAAATATCAGCTTGGGCAGGAATGCCAGGGTGCCCGGCTGGGCGGTGTTCAGGGACTACCTGCGGATTCCGGACCCGGACGAGGATGGCGATAGCGTACCGATGCTCCGGTTCACAACGCGGTGTAAGAACACAATCGAGACGATTCCTACGCTTACTGTAAGTTCTACGAACGTGGAGGACTTGGATACGGACGGGCTGGACCACGCTGCTGACGCCATCCGCTATTTGCTGATGTTCATTCAATCCCCGTTCCTCAGAAAGAGCGGTAAGGCTGAGCCTGACTGGCTTCGCAAGGCACGGGGTGAGATTGATGGCAAGGGTAAAAGTACGGAAAGTGCATGGACAGCGTAAATAAAGCTTAACACGTAAACGAAGTTCATAAAAGATACAAACAACGTTAGATAGTGAGGAAAGATGGCACGCAAATATGACATGGCTGTTCAGAACATTATAGACCTATACCAGCACTCAAACGAGGCATGGGGGGAATCACGCACAGCCAGTATGCTCTGCTACAACTTTGTAATGAACAAGCAGTGGACTGACGCTGAGATAGCTGCATTCCTCAAAGAGAAGCGTCCCCCGATGGTCTATAACCTTATTCTGCCGAGGCTTAACAACTTGGTTGGGAGTGAGCAGCAGAACCGCAGATCAGCAAGAATCAGACCTGCTTCGGGGCAAATGGCGGAGCTCGCCAGCACCCTGGACGGGCTGCACAACAATATCTGGGAAACCAACGAGGCTGAGTTTGAGCTTGAAAAGGTGTTCCTGGACGGGCTGATAAACCTTGTTCCGGGCTGGCTTCGCATAGATGTAAAGCCGAATGATCTGGGCTTTTTAGAATACGAGCACCGCTCCACCAATCCTTTCTCCATCTTCCCTGACCCCGATTATCGTGACTATAAATTGCGAGATTGCAATTGGATTGTCGCAGAGCAATGGATGACAATGGACGAAATTGCTGATAGCTTTGGGAATAAGAAAGAGTTTAAGGACGAGAAGCAGCCTTGGTATGAGAAGATAAAGGCCAGGCTGGGCGGCTTGTTCGGTGCCGGCGATCTTTCCTCCCCGTTCGTGAATATGGATGGGAACAAGTACAAGGTGCTTGAGCTTCAGGAGCGTTACACTGAGCAGACCGAGATCTTCGCTAACCTTGAGAGCGGTGAATACACTGCTTATAGTAAGAAGGAAGCGGAAGAGATTAAGGATAACACCAACTATGCCTACATTACGAATGGCACCCGCCAGCGTATCCGCATAAAGACGGTGATCCCGCACTTTGATATCATGGTAGTGAACGAGCCCTACTTCATTAAGACGGGCTTGTATAACCTGATCCCGTATTGCAGTTTTGACCTGAACAATTTGAAGAGCAAAAGCAACTCACTGGTGAACGCCATTATGGATCCACAGCGCAACCTCAATAAGCGCGAAATCCAAAAGACCAGCTACATTGACCATGCCATAAACTCCCCGATCATGTTCTATTATGAGGACTATGACGCTAAGAAAACCTTCGAGGAAGAGGGGAATAAGCCAGGCTCTACAATCATGTACAGAAACACGGTGGCACCTCCGAAGCGGATGCAGCCAGCGAATGTGAATAGCGATGTCTGGAATGATATAGCCGATAGCAGGGATAAGATGAACGATATCTCTGGTATCAACGATACCGCCAGAGGTCAATCCGAGTATAGCAACGAGAGCGCAAGGCTGTTCAGCATGAAGGCAGAGCGCACTGGTGCTACGATCAATCCATACTTCAGGAATCTATCCAAGAGCCGCAAGATGGCGGTGGAATATTTCCTGGAAACTGTCTCTCAGGTTTATTCTGAGCCGAACCGAGCCGTAGAAATCTCAGACCGGGCGCACGTCACGCAGGAGGTTGTGTTGAATAATCTCTTTGATGGCAGCAATATGGTAGAGAAATTCGAGGGCAGAGTAATCCTTGATGAGGGTGAATACAGCAGCACGAAGCTGCAAGAGAACATGCAGACCAAGCTGGTGCTGGCTCAATCGATGCCGCCGGAGCTTGTGAATTGGGCATGGATACTGAAAGACAGTGATCTGCCGGATATCAATGAGCAGATAGAATATATAAGCATGATGATGGGCATACAGCAGGATCAGACCGCAATGCAGACCGCTATGCAGGAAGATCAGGCCATCACCCAGCAGCTATTAGCAGAGAAACAATTAAAAGAAGAGCCTAAGCAGGAAGCTAAGGCTAAGGGGAAGAAGTGAGTATTAGCAACTTCAAAAAGATATATGGTGGAGGACTGGTAATCCGCGTAGATGCGGCGGATGGTTTTATCTATGACCACAAGATCCATAATGGCGCCACGATTATTTTGTCTGACGCAGGTAAAATCGGAGCTCTCGCAGTCGATCTTGGTAATATGGCGAGCAATAACGGAGCTACCTTGCAGATTGTTAGCACTGCCGATATCTCCATCACGGACTCAAAGGAAAAGCTTACCAATGTCAGCCTGTCCGGTATTGGCATATT
>CAXZAB010000245.1:0-3511 GCA_964293715.1 uncultured bacterium
GTACTCTTCTGTTTTTGATAGCGGAGCCACCTACGTGAAAGGCAATATGGCCAAAATCTTAAGCTGGTATGATAACGAATGGAGCTATTCCTGCCGCGTAGCAGACCTTTTGAAGTATATGAGTGAGTTGTAGATAGTTACGAGTTACGAGTTACGAGCTACGAGCTACAAGTTACGAGCTACAAGTGAACAATAGATAAAAACTTTCAGGCCGGCCTCAGCACAAAGATTGCCGTCAACTGTGTTGTGGGTCGGCTTGAATTTTGCGCAGATGATGAGTCTGAGAGACGGTGTATTTTGATAGAGTGGTCACAAGCTTTGAAACTGCCTTCATTAAAAATCTTTTAATCCGGAAGATCCAAACAATCCGCCCGATCTGCGTTCTATAAAATACAGCGATAACTTCGGAGCTTGTATTTGAGCGGAACAGAGTCTACCCCTACATAAAGCTGCTTGACAAATTATTCTATAATCGTCCTATGTGATTCATGAATAATTTTCGTCGCTTTGTCTTTTGTATCCTGCTGCTGATGTACGCCTTAGGCTTGGCTGCCAAGACCGAACCGGTGATTCTGAAAGTCTTTGAACTTCCGGATCCTCGGCATACGGATGCCAATTCCAAGGCTAATATGGCAGTAGTTCAGGCATTTCGCGAAAAATATCCGCATATCGAACTGCGCGCCTTTTCGGGAATCAGGATAGAGGGTATGGAAATGGATTCAGGTCCACTTTTGGCTATAGCCGGAGGCGTGGCACCGGATGTAATCTATGTAAACTTCCGTCAGAGCGACACTTATATTCAAAATAACCTCTTGTATCCACTGGATGAATTCCTGGCACGGGAAGACCCTGCTTTGCTGGATTTACGGGTGGAAAAGCCCGTGTGGCAAGTGATTAAGCGCAAGCGGAAAGGCGAGGATAAAGAGCAGATCTGGGCTTTGCCCTATGAGACTCTGGTGCGGGTGCTGATGTATCGCAAGGATATATTTCGCAGAGCGGGTTTGGATCCAAACCGTCCTCCGCAAAACTGGGAAGAATTCAAAAGTTATGCGAGGCGCATTACCGATCCTGAAACAGGGGTGTATGGCACGATGTTTGCCATTGGCTCGCAGGCTGCTTACGATTGGCTGCCGCTTTTGTGGGCGGCTGGAGGCGATGCTGTGGTTTACGATCCCGTTTCAGATCATTGGAAAGCCAGTTTTGCCAGCGAAGCAGGGGTCCTGGCCATGGACTATTATCTCAGCCTGGCTACAGAGGAATGGACAGATGACAAAGGCCGCATTCAACGCGGCAATGCTATGCGGGACGGAGATTGGGGACAGATGTGGAGCGATGGCAAGATCGGGATGCGCATGGACTACCTTTCTCAACAGAATATGGGCGGGAAATACGATCCCAATCTATACGGCTTTGCGCCCAGTCCGGCAGGCCCTTCCGGCCGGGGTGGCAGTGAAATCAATTGCCGGATGATGGGCATCTTTTCCGGAGCGGGAACCTATAACAACGGCGGTTTGGGAAAGCGCGATCCTGAGGCTGTGCGTGAAGCAGCCTGGCAATATATCCAATTTTATGATAGCGAAGAAGCCCGGCAGATCCGCCTCAAAGTGATGGTGGAAAGTGGCTATGGCCGCATGCAAAACCCTGTCTTTCTGAAGCGTTACGGCTATGAGGATTATCTGCGTTATGCCCCGGCAGGTTGGCTGGAAACCTTTGAAAAAGCTATGCGGGAAGGCCAGCCGGAACCTTATGGCGACAATTGTCAGAAGGTCTATGAATACATGACCTATCCCTTGGAGCAATTGGTGGGGATGGAACTTGCGGGCAAGCTTCCTAAGGATCCCAAGGCTCGACAACAGGCGATTTTGAAGGTGCTGCAAAATGCCCAGGCGCGTACTAATCAGGAAATGATCGGCGTGCTCAGCCCCAAAGAACAGCTCAAGCGCGAGCGTTTGGCAGCAGTCTTTGCCGCACTGATTCTCTTTGTCTTTGGCTTTAGCATCTGGCGCGTATTCAAAATCTTAAGTCCGCAACTCAAAGTGCCCAAAAGGATGACTGGCAGCGCCAAAACCTGGACCATATTCCTGTTGGCGCCCGCTGTAATCAGCATTTTCATGTGGAAATATGTACCCTTGATCAGTGGCAGCGTAATGGCCGTGCAGGACTTTCATCTGGTGGGGCACAGTCCTTTTGTGGGGTTGGCCAATCTGGCAGAATTGCTCTGGGATGCTTCCTGGTGGGCATCGGTAGGACGCACCTTTTATTACATGGCGCTCAGCCTCGGCCTGGGCTTTTTCAGCCCTATCATCCTGGCTATTTTGCTGCAAGAAGTATCCCGTGGTAAAATGATCTATCGCGTGCTGTTTTATCTGCCTGCTGTGATTAGCGGTGTGATCGTAATCTATTTGTGGAAGCTGCTTTACCATCCCGGAGATACCGGAGCCTTGAATCAGATTCTCATGGCTTTTGGCCTGCCTAAAAGCACCTGGATTCTCAATGAGAAACTGGCGATGCTCTGTGTGGTTTTGCCTGCGGTCTGGGCCGGTATGGGTCCGGGCAGTTTAATCTATCTGGCGGCTTTAAAATGTATCCCCAATGAGCTTTATGAAGCTGCAGATATCGATGGCGCCGGCTTTTTTGGCAAGATCTACCATATTGTATTTCCCAGCCTCAAGGGTCTGATCATCATTCAGCTGATTTCAGCCTTCATCGTGGCAGCACAGTCCAGCGATTTTATCCTGATTATGACCTTTGGCGGTCCTAATGAGGCCACCCGGGTGGCAGATCTCATGATCTTCGAAAAAGCCTATCTGTATCTTAATTTCGGGCTGGCCACCACCATGGCCTGGATGCTGAGTTTGCTCTTGATGGGCTTCACCGTAATGCAGATCAAGTATATCTCGCGCATGGAGTTTCGCAGCGTGAAAGAAGAGGTGGTGAGATGAGCATCATTGGCAAAGTGGGGCGAAAGCGCGGCAAATACAAGGTTCTGGATGGCTTGATCCATCTGGTGCTGATTTTGGGTGCCATCACCATGGTTTACCCGTTTTTGTTGATGATTTCCTCATCGGTGAAAAGCAGTGTAGATAGCCATAGCATGGATCTGATTCCCGCCTATTTTTACAACGACGAAGTGCTGTATCAGAAGTATCTGGAAAGCCGTTACAATGAAGAAAGCAGCCGCCTGATGGATAACTATCCCGGCAGCTGGATTTCCTTTCGTGAAGTGCATACTCCGGATGAGCATCTCCCTGGACTGGCCCCGGTTTGGGAAGCCTTTTTGAAGGAGCGTGGAAACGTTTACGGGGTATATCACTACTATCTTGCAGAGCATTATGGCAGAGGGGTTTATCCCCTGGCGCAACGCATCTACCGTAAGCAAATCCGCACCGAGAACGATGGTGATCTCTTGGTCTTTAACCGCAAATACAATACCGGCGCTCGCTTTTGGGAAGAGATTATGGTGGAGGAAAAGGAAATCCTGCGCCGAAACTTCGTGAGCTCAAAAGAGGGC
>CAXZAB010000246.1:0-3463 GCA_964293715.1 uncultured bacterium
GATCTCAATCCAGTCATACTCTGGCCCCAAAGGCTCATTGCTATCTATATAGCGATAGCCAAAGCTATCCGGACCGCCGGTGCTTTCGCGGATCACCACTTCACTCACATAGGTAAAGCTGTTGTTATCGGGATTGTCATCCTGGGTGAGGATGTGGAAACTGTAATTAAGCTCGCCAGTCTGCCCTGGAGTAAAGCTTTGGGGAAAACTGACAGCAACACTTTGATCGGGTAGAATTTCTGCGTCTATAATAGCGGTATCGATGTGCAAGCTTTCTTCAATCTGATTTGAGACGTTCAGTACGATCTCTATGCTGCCACTGAAAACAGTGGTGCCAGCATTGCCTACCATAATCTCAGGATTGAAAGGAAGTCCCACAAATTCATGATAGCGGGGATAGATGACCTGGGCTACATACAGATCAGCAGTAGGGTGTGCCATGGAACTTACTGAGATCTGATCCGAGGCAGTCTGATCACTTTGAGTGTCCAGCAATGTGAAGGTAAGTTCTTCAGTACCTACAAAATCAGGCGCGCTGAAGCTAACTATCAATCCATCGATTTCCACTGTGATATTGGTATTTCCACTCACACTGAGGCTGGCCGAGGATAGATCGGTAACCACGATATATTCGGTAAAATCAATTTGGAGTACGTCACCTTGGTAGAAGTTGGCTGTATCGGGCAGATCGAGCTCAGGGTCTATGGTAGGAACTTGCCCCACCTTCACATCGTCCAGTAGGATGCCATAGGTATCGCATTCCCAGTAAAAACCCAGATAGATATTCTGGTCGGCATAGCTGTCCAGACTCACCGTGCCCATTTCATAGGTGGAGTTCAGTCCTTCCATATGCAAGAGCATTGTGTTGAAATTGCTGACATTATTCCCGCTGGTGGACACATACACCTTCAAAGCTTCTGTGCCATACCAGGAGCGGGTGTAGAATTCCAGATAATCGCCTGCGTTCACTGAAATTTGCGGCGTAACCAGCCAGTCCTGATTTTGATTCGGCAGATAGTTATCCACAAAAGCCGCATGGCTACCGCTATGGGCATTGCTTGTACTCACGCGCCAGATGCTGCCATCGCCGTCATCATGGGTAGTCCATCCTGCGGGCAGATCAGTACTTTCCTCAAAGCCTTCGTCTATATGCCACTGCGCCAAAAGCAGTGCAGAGCACAGGACAAGGAGTATTGTGATTATATTCTTTTTCATCATTACCTCGTATTTATATTGCTTGTTAATTTAGGTTTTTCGATCTGCAAGAACCATTCAAGATGGCCGTTTACATTGCCGCCCAGAGAGCGGTTGTTGCCCCAATATACGGAGAGCAGACCGCGGGATTTTTGTTTGAATGACAGGTCTATATTGGCCAGAGAGACGTTGGGATTGGTGCCCAAACAGATGAGGGCGATCTTCCTTCCATCCAGACCTCCGCCAATAATGGCTTTGCCCAGCAGCTTTTCGTTGCTTTGGGCTGAAAAACTTTTGATTTCGTTATCTTTGATCACCAGATGAGGTTCAAGAATTTGTTCGCCAAAGGCGTAGGCCACATCTCCTTTGATTTCTCCATTCATACTGAAGGGTATGGGCAGCATGAGGATTTCTCCTCCAGGATAGTTGATCACCGGGCTTTGGGAAGGGTGGTCGGTGAAGGATCCGGTTTCAGCAAAGATGTTTTGCACCCCGAAGCGCAATTTTGTGTCCTGACTGGTCAGTTCCAGATATTCTTTATTCATATATTGAGAACTGACCTCTAAAGTGTCTTTACTGAGCTGCGCATAATCTATATCCAGGGCTTTCCAGAATTGCAGCTCACTTTCGATCGATTTATTTGATAAGGTATCCTTCAAAAGCCCTGGCATCATTGCCACCCGGATCTTCTTTTGCTGGATGATTTGTTCACTTTTGGCAAAATGGCCGAGTCTTAGCTTGATCTTATCCTTATCTTTGAGCTGGATGTTGCGGGCTTCTCCATTGAGATTCAGATAGACATCACTTCTTCTTAAGAGCTGGTTAAAGTGTTGGTAGTCCGCATTGAAAGCGGATAAAGAGTATTCTTCAAATTTGGATGTGAGCATTTCGGCATCCTGATAGATCAGGGTGGTGCGGACGTTCATGCGGCCAGCCTCCACGAGGATCTTTTCTACCAAAGGCAGATTGTATTTTCCAGTAACGATGAGCAGTTTTTGACGCGGTTTCAGCTTGAGCGAATCCTTCAAAAGACGCGAGGCGATCATTGCAAGAGGCAATCCGTATTCGTTTTCCAGGATGTTTTGAATCACATCCCGGCTATTGGTGGTGCCCTCACTCATGTGCTCACCCAAGGCAAAATCCAGAACGTAATTCTTGGCCGCGGCACGATAGTAAACTTCTTTTCCACTTGAGGGAGCACTTTCCACCAGCTGGATCAAATCTGCCTCCAGCAATTTGTTCAGGTGGTAATGAATCTTCTGTTTACTCTCTCCAAAAGCTGCGGCCAATTGTTGACAGGTGGCTTCAGAGCGGATCAAGTCCTTCAATATCTCGAATTTGAGGTCATTGGCGAGCTCC
Source organism: uncultured bacterium (assembly GCA_964293715.1). GTDB lineage: Bacteria > Cloacimonadota > Cloacimonadia > Cloacimonadales > Cloacimonadaceae > UBA5456. The sequence continues at coordinate 2,554 of CAXZAB010000246.1, forward strand.
ATCACTTGTGAGTGCTTGGAGACAATTTTTACATCTTTGATCATATTCTTTCCTTTCATCGGGGCTACGTGTCTTGGCCGAAGAGCTAAGCCGCTCGTTTATGTCTAATCAAGTTATTGATTATCAGTTATTAAGCTATCTATGTCCATATAATACCAACTCGCTTTGCTTGTCAAGAACTTTTTGACTATAATCTGAGGTTTATCTAAGAAAACCTTGAACACAGCTAATATCTTAAGCTGCATCTGTGGTATTCCCGGATAAAATCAGACGAGTATTTTCCAAGCTCACTTTTTAGCAAAAGCAAATTGAAGCACAGGCGTCACGGGTCCTGGCGATACTCGTTTTTCAATGAAATATGGAAAACATTGCAGTGTTGCCTGAAGAAACAAAGGAAAGGCTCCGGCACCCAGATCCTCGTACAAGAAAAGAGTGGACAAAAATCTGACCTTATAAGCATAGGAGTATAAGAAATGAAAGTGTAAGGAAGTCAGATGTCAGAAAAGAAGCGCGGTAGCTTGATCAGACAGGTGTATCGCAGTTCCATCACGGAAGGAGCCTTTGCCCAGGTTTATGGTAATCTGGCTCAGATCGGCAGTTCATTCATCACCAAACTCATGGTTTTGATGGGCGCCAGTCCTATGCAATACAGTTTTTTAGCTGCCATCGGTCAGATTTCCGCGATTTGGCAGCCTCTGGGAGTGGCGTTTTCGCATCATATTGCGCAGAGGAAGTGGCTGTGCATCTGGATTACCTTTATCGGGCGGTTTCTGACTCTCTTTTTGGGGCTGGCACTGCTGTTCCCGTCGCATCAGAATGGGATTTGGTTTATGCTGACCCTGCTCTTTTTCAGCGCGGGTTTTCAGGCTACCGGAGCTAATATTTGGATCGCCTGGGTGAGTGATTTGAT
>CAXZAB010000247.1:0-3450 GCA_964293715.1 uncultured bacterium
CCATGCGCTCATTAACATGATGACAATAAGCACCATCACCTTTGCTTTTGCTGTTAGACTCATTAGATCCTCCTATGTCATTTGCTATATCATATATATATAAGAATAGGTATTAGCCGTTTGCCAAGCACTATTTTGGTGGTACTCCTCCATTTTTCACGAAAGTCTGATTAAGCTTTGCTCGTTGAGTACCATCTAAATGCCGACCCTAAAGAACTTGAAACCGTTGTGTAGCTGTCGATTGCTATCTGAAATTGTGTCCCTAAAGAACTAAGTTTGGTTGTTATCAGCTTTGATTCTGCCCATAAATAATGCACCTGCCAAATCACAATTCTTGCTCCTTTCCTCAATTCGCTTCTGACTTGTCTTCGACTCGAGATGACTCAGATGTTCGAGTCACCTCAAGTCGAAAGCAGATTGAAAGCAAGTTCAAGGGCAAAGGAGGGAGGGCTGAGGGATTTTCAAACTTTCAAGTTTTGGAAAAACAGTGCTTTCACGCACATAAAAGGCCATAAGCAATGGCAAAATCAGCAAAAGCAGCTCCAGATAGCTGATCCATCTTGACATTTATACGTATGTTAAAATATTAGTATTCAAAGAAAAGAACTATGGAGATATATGATGAGTAAGCAGATAAATGACTTTATGCACTTTTTGGATGCGGCAAATTCCCGCTTTCCAGCCAGTGCAGAGATTGCAGATCGATTGGAAAAGGCCGGCTTTGCCGAACTCAAAGAATCCGCTGAATTTAAGCTGAAGAAAGGCGGCAAATACTATATTCGCCGGATGGATACGGCCATCATCGCTTTTGTAATGGGAAGTAAGCCTCTGAACGAGAATGGCTTTGCTATGGCCTCCAGCCATATCGATAGCCCTGCCCTGAAGCTGAAGCCGGAAAGTATAAAGCTGGATCATGAGGTCTGCCGCGTGGGCGTGGAAGTATATGGCGGCCCCATCTTGCATACCTGGGTAGATCGCGAGCTCAGCATTTCCGGACGGGTGATCATTAAAAAGGGAAAAGGGCAAGAGGCGATCACAATCGATCTGAAAAAGCCTGTGGCCATCATCCCCAATGCCGCCATCCACATGAATCGCGAGATCAATAAAGGTTTTGAATATAACAAGCAGAACCATCTGCAGGCGATCCTCAGCGTACAAAAGCATGAGGGCAATCCGGTGAGGAGTCTCATCGCCGAACACCTTAAGGTAAAGCCTGAGGATATATTGGAGATGGACTTGTATCTCTATGACTTACAGCCTTCCAGTTTGCTGGGAATAGAAGAAGATTTGATCGTGAGTGGACGTCTGGACAATCTGGCCATGACTCATGCCATTTTAAGTGGGATCATCACTGCAAAGAATCCGGCGCAGACTTCTGTGGCAGTGTTTTATGATCATGAAGAAGTAGGATCCGAGAGCCCTCAGGGAGCCAATTCTTCGCTTTTGACAGAAGTCTTGGAGCGCATCAGCCTCAGCCAAAAGGGGAGCCGTGAAGATTTCTACCGTGCACTCCGGCAATCCTTTATGATCTCTGCCGATATGGCTCATGCCTATCATCCGGCTTACGCAGAAAAATATGATCCGGATTACAGTCCGCTGATGAACAAAGGTCCTGTGGTCAAGCGCAATACCAATCTGCGTTATGCTTCCACCAGCGATAGCAGCCTCCATTTTATCCAGCTTTGTGAAGAAGCCAAAGTGCAGCATCAGGAATTTCTGGTGCGCAGCGATATGCCTTGTGGCAGCACTGTGGGGCCTATGGTTGCGGCACTATTGGGCATTCCCACAGTGGATATCGGCAATCCCATATGGGCCATGCACTCTGTGCGTGAAACCGGTGGGACACAAGATCATATAGATTTGATCAAGGTGCTAAAGCGCTATTTTGCATAAAATATGAAAAACCAAGTATAAAATAAGAAATACAAAAAATAAAAGATAAAAGAGGAAACAAAATGTCAATCTTCAAACCTTTCAAAGCCCTGCGTCCGATTCCGGAAAAAGCCCGGGATATCGCTTCTGAACCGTATGATGTGATGGATTCTGACGAAGCCCGCATCGAGGTCAAGAAAAATCCCCTTAGCTACATCCACGTGGAAAAACCAGAAGTAGATCTGCCGGAAGGCATTGATCTTTACGACCCCAGAGTCTATGCCAAAGCCAAGGAAAATCTGTATAAATACATACCAGACGGGAGCATGATCCAGGACAATAAGCCGATGTTTTACATTTACCGGCAGACCATGGACGGCCGCGGTCAATTCGGCTTGGTAGGCCTGGCTTCCGTGGATGAATACATGGATGGAACCATCAAAAAACATGAGAATACCCTTGCCGCCAAGGAAGCCGACCGCATCCGCCACGTAGATACCTGCAATGCTCATCCCAGCCCAGTGTTCTTTACCTATCCTCATCAAGAAGCCATCGACAAGGTGGTGGAAAAAGTGAGCAAAAACACCAAGCCGGTGTATGATTTTGTCTCCGATGATGGCATTGGGCACACGCTGTGGCTGATGGATGATGAGAAGGATATTGCCTCTATTCAGGCTTCCTTCGAAAAACTGCCCTACCTCTATGTAGCAGATGGACATCACCGTACCGCCAGCGCTGCCAAAGTGGGGCTGCTGCGTCGTGAACAGTTTCCAAACTACACAGGCGAAGAGGAATTTAATCATTTCATGACTGTGATCTTCCCGGACAATCAGCTCAAGATATTTGATTACAACCGTGTCGTCAAGGATTTGAACGGCAATAGTAGCAAGGAATTCATGGACAAAGTGCGCAAGAATTGGATTATTGAAGAAATTCCTGCAAAAGCCAGATTCCGCCCTACCCGCCAGCATCAAGTGAGCATGTATCTCGATGGCAAATGGTACTTTATCAGTCCCAAGCCCGGCACCTGGAATGATAAGGACGAGGTCGATAATCTCGATGTTTCCATCCTGCAAAATAATCTGCTGCAACCCATTTTGGGTATTGAGGATCCCAGGACCGAGACGCGCATTGATTTTGTGGGCGGCATCAGAGGTTTGGAAGAACTCGTAACCCGTGTGGACAGCGGACGGGAGAAAGTGGCTTTTGCCATGCATCCCACCTCTGTGGACGAACTGATTGCGATTGCGGATGCCGGCAAGATTATGCCTCCAAAATCTACCTGGTTCGAGCCCAAGCTGCGCAGTGGACTCTTTATTCACCTCTTAGATTGAAATATATCATCCTGAGTTTGGGTTGTGCGAAAAACCTCGTGGATAGCGAGCGTTTTGTAGCCATCCTGAAAAATTACGGGCTCAAAGAAGCAGACGAGTGGAAAGACGCAGATCTCATCTTGGTGAATACCTGCGCCTTTCTGCACGCTGCTTTGGCGGAGCTGGACCGCACCTTGGCAGGAATTCTGCAAGAAATTGAAGGAAGCCCTGCCAAGCTGGTGGTCACGGGTTGCGTTATGAACAG
>CAXZAB010000248.1:0-3447 GCA_964293715.1 uncultured bacterium
GAAAGCGTCGCTGCGGCCACGATGGCGCCATCGGTGATCTGCACGCCATGATGCTCTTCGTATTTTTCTTTGATGCCCCTCAAAATAGAAATGGTATCTTCCAGGCTGGGCTCGGTCACCAGAATCGGTTGAAACCGGCGTTCCAGAGCGGCATCTTTTTCGATGTATTTACGATATTCGTCGATGGTGGTGGCCCCGATGCAATGCAAGGTACCACGTGCCAAAGCGGGTTTCAGCATATTGGAGGCATCCACGGATCCTTCCGCAGAACCTGCCCCCACCACGGTGTGAATTTCATCGATAAAGAGAATGATCTGCCCGTTGGATTTTTCCACTTCAGACAGCACGGCTTTGAGACGCTCTTCAAATTCGCCGCGGAATTTTGCTCCGGCTACCAAAGCAGCCATATCGAGCTCCAGCAAGTCTTTGCCCAGAATGTTTTCCGGCACGTCCCGCGCTACAATACGACGGGCCAGACCTTCGGCAATGGCAGTCTTACCCACTCCCGGTTCACCAATCAAAATGGGATTGTTTTTACGCCGGCGCGAGAGAATCTGCATGGTGCGGCGAATCTCTTCATCGCGCCCAATCACAGGATCCAGCTTCTCGGTGCGGGCCAAACGGGTCAGATTGCGGGAGTATTTTTCCAGAGCCTGATACTTGGCTTCGGGATTTTGATCCGTAACCCGCTGATTACCTCTCACTTCTTTCAAAGCGCTGAGCAGCCTGTCTGCCGTTATGCCTTTGGATTTTAAGATTCGGCCAGCTTCGCCTTTGCTGTTTAGAAGAGCCAAAAGGATGTGCTCGCCGCTGATATAATCGTCTCCCAGGCGGTCGGCTTCTTTTTCTGCCGCACGCATGATATCCAAGACTTCCTGCGCCAGATAGACCTGTCCACCCTGAACTCTGGGCAGCTTTTGCAAGGCAATATGGATCTGCCTGGTGAGCTCATCTTCCTGGACTTCCAGCTTGGACAAAATGGGGTGAATCAAAGCTTCAGCTTGGTCCAGCATTGCCGCCAGCAAATGCAGATCGGTGATCTGTTGATGGCCATTCTCGGTTGCCAGCTCTTGCATGGCGCTGACAAGTTCTTGACTTTTTATGGTTAAACGTTGCGTATTCATAACTTTACCTCCGTGTTTATGAATGCAATATAAGTAGATGGCGAAATCTTGTCAAGTAAAAATTAGCAGTCACGATAGGAGTCTGCTAAGACCGCCATTCAGCTGCTGGTTTTGAAGTCTTTGTTAGAAAGAAGGGAGGGGATTATCAGGAGAGGTTGCCGAGTGAAGGACAAAAAAATAGCTGCGGATTCCGATGAATCTGCAGCTACGATAAAACGCTAAAACCATAAAACATTAAAACTTTTAGGGGCAGAACAGAGTCCGCCCCAACTTTGGCTGGGATGGAAGGATTTGAACCCTCACGTACGGAACCAGAATCCGCTGTCCTACCGTTAGACGACATCCCAGTATAATTTTTTTAGCTTGGCTGGGCAGGGAGGATTTGAACCCCCGCATAGCAGGACCAAAACCTGCTGCCTTACCACTTGGCGACTGCCCAGCACTAAGAAATATATGGCGGAGAGGGAGGGATTCGAACCCTCGGTAAGCTTTCGCCTACATACGCTTAGCAGGCGTACACCTTAAGCCAGCTCGGTCACCTCTCCAAAACACTTTTTATGGTTAAAATCACTTCTATATTACTTGGCGGAGGATGAGGGATTCGAACCCCCATGGGCAGAACCCGGCGGTTTTCAAGACCGCTGCCTTACCAGTTAGGACTAATCCTCCACGTGTTCCTCTCCTTAAATTTGGAAATGGAAATTTTGTCAAGCTGATTCTTATAGCCGGATTGATGAATTTCAGCCCCAAGCAGCTTTTACTTCTGCCAAATCCCTGTATTCAAGGGAAAAATCATAGCTCTTCAGCTATCGGGATCTTGTCACACACTTCAGAATATATTATTATCAGCCCCCTCACATCCGTCAAGATAAATATCTTTTTCCTGCTCAACAAAGAGCTCAACAAAGCAGTTTTTCTAAATGCCGGATAAGGGAAAGTCATCGCTTCCCTTTTTACCGGGCTTGTTTTTAATTGGTCTTTAACTCGAGGTGACTTAAGATTTCGAGTGAACTCGTGTGCAATGCATGTTCAAAGCAAATTGGCAGGAAGAGCAGGAGGGAAGTAAACGAACCGGTCAAAGGAGTCATTTTGGAGGAGAACCAGGATTTGTCAAGAAGTACTTAAAAACTCCCAAAATCGAATTAAGCATAGATCTTCTATTATCATGTCAGGCAAGCTTTAAGCAGCATTATGTGCCAGTGTCTTCTGACGAGAAAATTATTGGGTTCGTAAGCTCTGGAAAGACCAAACATGCCATAGAATGAAGGCGTCGTCTTGGTGTAGCTATTTCCTTGACCCGTAGGGTGATATGAGTCTATAAACAGCAAGCCCGAAGAGGGTTGAATTTAAAAATAAGGGAAACCCAAAAGTAGTTCTTGCTTGACAGAATAACGCGTTTCTCAGAGATACTCTCACCATAAACCTGCAGGAGGTGGCGAAATGAATGACAACTTACAAGGCACAGAATTGCTGCAATTTTTGCAGGAATGCTCTGTGGAAGAGCTTAAAATAGCCCTTAAAAACATCCATCCTGCAGACATTCTGGACGCTCTCGAAGAATACGAGGGTGATGCAATTTATTTCCTGGCCAAGCTGCCCAACGAGATCCTCGCCGACATCATTGAAGAAGCTGAAGAAGAGGATAAAGGCGGACTTTTTGATCTTTTCCCGCTGGAGCAAAAGAAAGAAATTATCTCCGAGATGGCCTCAGACGAATTGGTCGATCTTTTGGGGAGTATGGATTCTGAAGAAGCGCACAGCCTGATCGAAAGCCTGGATGCCGAAGATGCCCAGGACGTCAAGAATCTGATGCAATATGGTCCTGAAACCGCCGGTGGAATTATGGCGGCAGAATTTATGACCATCAAAGATAATATGACTGTTCGCGAAACTTTGAAATACCTTCAAAAACATGGTGAAGAGGCAGAAACGCTGAGCTATCTCTATGTTTTGGGCAAAAATGAGATTCTGAAGGGAGTGATCTCACTGAGAGACATAGTGGTCAGCAAATTTAGCGACTTGATCGCACCCTTGATGAAAATCAATGTCATCAGTGTGAGACCCGAACTTGACCAGGAAGAGGTAGCCAGTATTTTCAATAAATATGGTTTTACCAGTATCCCGGTGGTGGATGAAAACAACAGAATGCTGGGAATCATCACTGCGGACGACGTTTTGGACGTGGTGATCGATGAAAGTACAGAGGACTTTGAAAAGATGGCAGCCCTTGGACACAGTGATCGGGACTATCTGGAAACCGGAGTTTTCACCCTGGCTCGCCGCAGAGTTTTCTGGCTGCTGTTCCTGATGATTTCTGCCACTT
>CAXZAB010000249.1:0-3444 GCA_964293715.1 uncultured bacterium
CCCTGTGGGAAGAAGGCAAATCACAACTAAACACCATAATAAAACTAATAGAAGCAACGGCGTGATTATTTGCAAGAAATAATCACCATAGATGACAAGAACAAATAAGGAGTAATAATGAACAGCAGATTTTACAAAGACATTACCCCCGTACTGAATGCCAATGGCATGGTCGGCACCAAAATCTATATTCAGCCTGAAGGCGAAATCGTCCATCTTGAGTTTCAGCCCAAAGCTCATCTCAAGGCTCACAAAACCCCAGTAAATGTCGCTTTTTTTGTGTTGGAAGGAACTGCCACCCTCACCATCGGTGAAGAGAGTCAAAGTTTCCCCGCCGGCACTATCATCGACAGCCCCAAAAACATCCCCCATGCCGTAACCAATGAGGGTGACGTAACAATGCGCATCCTCGTTATCAAAATGCCCAAACCATAAGAATAATAGGAGAAACACACCATGAGTATGTTTTGTTACCAATGTCAGGAAACTGCCCGCAATTTGGGCTGCACCGTCCGCGGCGTCTGCGGAAAAACCGATACACTGTCAAACTTGATGGACCTTTTGATTCACGGTCTCAAGGGTCTTTCCTATGCCTCTCACAAGCTGATTCAAAATGGAATATACCATCCCGAAGATGCTGTTTTTGTGATGCAGGGACTCTTTACTACCATCACCAATGCGAATTGGGATGAAGATGTCATCATCGCCCTCATCGACAAAGCCATTGCCCTGCGTGACGAAAGGAAAATAGAACTGGCCGGGGTAAACGCCCATAAATGCCCATCTTGCCCCGATGCTGTCACCTTCCAGGTCAAAAATGGTGAATATGCCGAACATGGAGCCAAAGTAGGCGTACTCAGCACCGAAAACGAAGATATTCGCAGTCTGCGCGAAACCATCATCTATGGCTTCAAAGGCGTAGGTGCTTATGGCGATCATGCTGCAGTACTTGGTTTTCAGGATGACGATGTAAACAAGTTTATACTGGAAGCTATGGCCGCCACTATCGATGACAGCCTCAGTGCTGATGAACTGGTAGCTCTGGTACTCAGAACCGGTGAAGCTGCCGTAAAGGTAATGGCCAAGCTGGATGAAGCCCACACTACGACTTATGGTAATCCTGAGATGACCCGCGTCAATCTCGGAGTGGGGAAAAACCCCGGCATCCTGGTAAGCGGACACGATCTCAAGGATTTCGAAGAGCTGCTCATCCAGACCGAAGGCAAAGGCATCGACATCTATACCCATAGCGAAATGCTGCCGGCAAACTACTACCCTGCCTTCAAGAAGTTTGATCACTTCCATGGCAATTACGGCTCCTCCTGGTGGCATCAGTTGGAAGACTTTGAAAACTTCAATGGCGCTATCCTGATGACCACAAATTGCATCGTGCCTCTACGCAAAGAAAATACCTACCTAAACCGCTTTTTCACCACCGGCATGGCTGGATACCCTGGTGCAGCGCATATCGCAGACCGCACCGATGGCAAACCGAAAGATTTCAGCGCTGTGATCGAAGCTGCCAAAAAATGCAAGCCTCCCAAAGAGATTGAGACAGGTGAGATTGTGGGCGGATTTGCCCATCACCAGGTGCTTTCACTGGCAGATAAAATCGTGGATGCCGTAAAATCCGGAGCGATCAAACGCTTTGTGGTAATGGCAGGTTGCGATGGCCGCATGCCCTCCCGTAATTACTTCACAGAAGTAGCCGAGAAGCTGCCCCAAGACACCATTATTCTCACCGCCGGTTGTGCCAAGTATCGCTATATAAAGCTCGACCTGGGCGACATCAATGGCATTCCGCGCATCCTCGATGCCGGACAGTGCAACGACTCCTACTCCCTGGCCGTGATCGCCCTCAAGCTCAAGGAAGTCTTTGAGCTGGATGACATTAACGATCTGCCCATCTCCTTTGATCTGGGCTGGTACGAGCAAAAAGCGGTGGCAGTATTGCTCGCTTTGCTCTATCTGGGCTTCAAAAATATCATGGTCGGGCCTACCCTGCCCGGTTTCTTCTCTCCAAACGTAGCCAAAGTACTCATCGATACCTTTGGCCTCAAACAAACTACTAATGCGGATGATGATATCGCTGCCATGATGGGCGGCTGATAGGCTCATTTCTAAGATACCATCAAGGCAGGACCTGGCGACAAGTTCTGCCTTTTTGCTTACTCAAAGCTGATCTCCAGCCTCTGGCTTCAATTCGCTTTTGATTCATTTTCGACTCGAGATGACTTGAAGTTTCGATTCATCTCGACTTGAAAACACATTGGAAGCAAGTCAGGCGGACAGGTGTGGAACCAGCCTTATGTCTTTGATTAGTAAAGTATAAAATTGGTATAAACATAAAACTCTACAACGATAAAACGCTAAAACGATAAAACGCTAAAACGCTAAAACCATAAATCGCTAAAACTCCAAAAAATTTACCGCTTGACTAAAACCCGCTATCCCTGCTTTTTGGAAATCAAATCAACACGATAAGGAGTTCACATGTTACAAGGTGGAAAAAATATGAATAACCTGATGAAACAGGCACAAAAGATGCAGCAGGAAATGATGAAATCCCAGCAAGAGCTGGAAAACAAGATCTTTGAAGTAAGTTCTGGTGGTGGCATGGTTACCATCGGCATCAATGGATCCCATGAAGTAAAAAGCGTAAAAATCGACAAAGAAGCGGTGGATCCGGACGATGTGGAAATGCTGGAAGACCTGATCCTGGCTGCCCTTCAGGAAGCACATAAACAGGTATCTCAGGCCAGTGAAGACATCATGGGCAAACTCACCGGAGGCATGAAGATCCCAGGGCTCTTTTAAGCAATGTTCATCAGCAAAAAACTGGAAAAGCTCATCGAAAGCCTGTCCCGCTTTCCGGGGATTGGCAAAAGAACGGCTCAGCGCCTGGCTTGGTACCTGCTCTCTCAAAACAAAGACTTTGCCTTGGAATTGGCAGAAACGATTCGGACCACAGCAGAGGCCTTTAAGCCCTGCTCGCTGTGCCTGATGCTTTCCGAATGCGATCCTTGCCCGATCTGCGCATCCCAAATGCGGGATATGGATAGTCTTTGCATCGTGGAAAGCAGTGCCGACATCCAGATTATCGAGAATATGAATGAATATAAGGGACTGTACTTTGTGCTGGGGCATCTGCTCTCCCCCATCGACGGCTACGGCCCGGATCAGATCAATGCTGCGTTTTTAAGAGAGAGAGTAGCAGAGCTAAAGCCCCAAGAATTGATTCTGGCCCTCAAGCCCTCTGCTGAAGGCGAAGCCACTATCCATTACATCTGGGAAATCTTTAAGGATCAAGAGCTCTGTATTACACGCTTATCCACAGGCTTGCCCTTTGGCGGAGACTTGGAATACAGCAGCAGCAATACCTTAAAAAGCGCCTGGGAAAGGCGTTATGGGGTCTGAAGATGTTCACAGGAATCATTGAAGCCA
>CAXZAB010000250.1:0-3435 GCA_964293715.1 uncultured bacterium
GCTTTGTAGAGGTCTTCGTCCACTATGACGTGATAACGCCTCATCATTTCAGCCTCGCTAGCAATGGGGCGATTGAAATTGAAAAATGAAACTGTAAGGATGATGTTTCCTAAAGAGTCCGAGGTCGCCAGGGCCCGCTTTAACTTGTAATAAGAATACTCAAGTTCTTCCGCGGTTTGGGCAGAGGAACAAGAGCCTGGGATGAACTCCGGATTCAGAGCTGTGAGAGCATGTGAATCTCCCAGAATTAAGGTTTTGGTAGTCCTTGGACAGATTTCAAGAGCGCCGTTTGCCTTTGCGATCTGGGATCGGAGCGTAAGTGAGACAAAGCCCAGGCTCAGCAAAACCAAGAAAAAGAGCAGGATTTGCTTAGAAAGCCGCATAGATAAATTCCGTATTCATAGCAGAGTAGCAGATCAGACAAATCAAGAGCAGATACAAGGTGAAAGCCGGCCGCCAACGGGTTCTGTCACTCAAATAGAGATGGACAGCGGGAAGTTTGCGAGCAATGAAGATTAAAAGCAAGAAACTGATGAGGGTAATCATTACACCCTCGAAACTAAAGAAGATATGCCGCGCCAGGGGCAGACCAAAGGCTCTGAAACTTAGCCAGCCCAAGCTCACAAACATGAAAGTCAACGGCCAGGCCAGATCTGCAAATACTGCATTGATCTTCTGGGCTTTGCTCTTACCCAGCCGGCGCTTGATCTGCAGGAAGATCTGATATACAGACAGGCCCAGCCCATGCCAGATGCCCCAAACCAAATAACGGGATTCTGCACCATGCCATATCGCGCACAAAGCCATGGCGATGATTGGCACAAAACCCAGGAGCCATACTTTGCTTGAACTCAGCCGTGATAGAGGGAAAAAAATATAGTCGCGGATGAAATCTGAGAGTGAGATATGCCAGCGCCGCCAAAATTGACTGATGTTCGTTGCCAGATAAGGCCTTTGGAAGTTTTCCATCACCTTAAAGCCAAAGAGCTGGGAAGACCCGATGGCGATATCGCTATAGCCGGCAAAGTCAAAATAGATTTGAAAAGCGTAACCAAGAACGGCCAAAAGGGCGATGCCGGGGTGATATTGATTGGGATGTTTCCACACATCAGCAATGAAAAACCCAAGCCAATCCGCTATCACCAGCTTTTTGAAGAGTCCGATTACGAGGCGCTGGCTCCCCAGCTCAAGATCATTCTTCCTGAAAGGGATCCGGGGGTTTTGAAATTGCGGACACAGCCGTTCAAAACGTTCGATCGGTCCTGCTAAAAAGATGGTGAACAAGCTATTGTACAGTAAGAAATCCGCAAAGCTGCCAGGCTTCACCAATTTCCATTTGATATCGGTGAGATAACTGATCTGCTTGAAGGCTATGTAGCTGATGCCCAGAGGCAAAAGCAGATGATGCAAACTGAAGCGGGGCAAGGACTCCAAAAAGATGTATAAACTATCGAAGATGCCTGCTAATAATCCCAGATATTTGAAGAAAATCAGACTTGTCAAGATCCCGGTAACGCCCAGGATATGCACCCAGCTATTTCTTTTCAGCCGGTAGATCAACTGCCCCATGCCGTAGCTAAAGAGGGTAAGAGCCAGCACTACGATCAAGGATTGATGATCCAGCAGCCAAATGAAGAGCAGGCTGGCAGCGCTTAAGAGCACATTCCTGGCGCGCTGAGCTGGCAAAAGCCAATACAAAATCAGGCTGAGACCCAAGACGCCAAAGAACTCAAAACTAATCATATTACCGGCTTTCCAGCAAGCTCCCTTGCGACACAGAAATCTGCGTTAAAACTGCTTGATAATCTGAATCATCTGCTCTACAGTGTCGAAACTTTCTGCCGTGATTCTGGGAGCAGGTATCCTCTTGCCAAATTCTCTTTCAATATAGCTTTGTAGAGATACCAGGGAAAAGGAATCGATAAAGCCCCCGGAGATAAGCTTGGTCTCGGCATCGATTTCGGTATCCGGATCGTCCAGATATTCATCGCGAATAAAGTCTAAGAGTTTTTCTTCCATTGATTTACCTCATACCTGCATATTCAGCAGTTCTATTTTAGTCTTGCCCAGAATCTTGTGCTTTTTGGCGATTTCGATAAAAGCATCCCGGGCTATTTGTAAATCTTCCTTTGTGTGTGCCGCAGAGACTTGAGTGCGGATCCTGGCCTGAGCCTGGGGCACCACAGGGAAAAAGAATCCCACCGCAAAGACCTTCCTGGCATAAAGCTCATCGGCAAAAACCTGGGTTAATTTGGCATTATAGAGCATGATGGGCACGATGGGAGATGCGCCCGGCACCACGATAAAACCGGCTTCGTCTAAAGCCTGACGCCACCAAATAGCCTTGCGTTCCAGACTGTTGCGCACCTCAGTGCTGGCCTCCAGAATATCCAAAACCCGCAAGGTAGCCATGGTGATGGTAGGCGATAGAGTATTTGAAAAAAGATATGGGCGCGCTCTTTGCCGCAAAAGCTCAATCAGCTCCTTACGGCCGGAAATGCAGCCTCCGGAAGCTCCACCCAGGGCTTTGCCAAAGGTTGTGCTGATCAGATCTATCTTGCCCATTACCTGGCAGAGTTCGTGGCTGCCGCGCCCTTTAGGCCCGATAAAACCGGTGGCATGGGAATCATCGACAAAAACCAGAGCCTCAAATTCCTCCGCCAGCTGCACGATCTCAGCCAAACAAGCAAGATCACCGTCCATAGAAAACACCCCGTCGGTGATGATGATTTTGACTTCCTTGTCTTTATGCAGCTCTAACTTCTGACGCAGATGCTTCATATCGCTGTGCTTATAAGTATCGTGCTGAGCCCGGGACAAGCGCATGCCATCGATGATGGAAGCATGCACCAACCGGTCTGAAATCATAATGGCATCGTCATCCAAAAGGGCTTCAAAGACAGCCGCATTGGCATCAAAGCAGGAAGAGAAAAGGATGGTGTCCCCAGTGCCCAAAAAAGCAGAAAGACGCAATTCCAGCTCCTTGTGAATATCCTGAGTACCGCAAATAAAGCGTACTGAGGAAAGTCCGTAGCCGCGATAATCCAGAGCTTCATGGGCAGCTTTGATCACCTCCGGATGGCTGGACAGGCCCAGATAGTTATTTGAGCACATATTGATCACTTCTTGATGGGCGCTGCCTGGGGGATATTCTACCGCCACTTTTGCACCCTGTTTGTCATGAATTATGCGCTCTTCTTTGTACAGCCCGCTCTGCCTGATCTCATGCAGGATATTTTGATACTTGCGCTTAAGAAGCTCGGAAAAGGCCATATTGTCTTTGGATTAAAGCTTGCTTATCTTACGGTAGATGCTGCCGGTAGGGCTCTGCATTTTAAGCAGATACACTCCAGCTGGAAGCTCCTGACCATCGCCGCTTTTACCGTCCCAATTCAGAGACAGATCACCGGCTTTGTGGAACGCAGAATACAGGCT
>CAXZAB010000251.1:0-3434 GCA_964293715.1 uncultured bacterium
ATCAAACGTAAAGTGCTGGAAAAATATACCGATAGCGGCTTATATCCCTATACCCGTTTTTATCTGAAGAGTGTCAAAGCGCGCTTTGATAAGTTCTGGGAAAATCACTTTTCCACCATCGGAATCATCGGTATGAACGAAGCCTGTGAGAACTTCCTGGGGGTGAACGTGGGCTCACAAAAAGGACAAGAATTTGCCCTGAGAGTGATGGACTACCTGCGCGAGCGCCTCATCGAATTTCAGACCCTTACCAATAATAATTACAATCTGGAAGCTACTCCTGCGGAAGGAACCAGCTACCGGCTGGCCCTCATAGACCGCCATAACTATCCCGGCATCAAAAGTGCAAACAGCAATCAGGAAACTCCTTTTTATACCAATAGCAGTCAATTGCCGGTAAACTACTCCGATGACGTCTTTGAAGTGCTGGATTTGCAAGATGAATTGCAGACCAAATATACCGGTGGCACTGTGCTGCATATCTTTGGCGGAGAACGTCTGGAGCATACCGAGAGCGTGAAAAACCTGGTGAGAAGCGTGTGTAATAACTACCACTTGCCCTATTTCACTTTTTCGCCCACCTTCAGCATTTGTCCTCAGCACGGCTATCTGGTGGGAGAACAGGCGACCTGTCCTACCTGCCATAAAAACTGTGAGATCTTCTCCCGTATCGTGGGCTATTTACGCCCGGTTTCGCAATGGAACGAAGGGAAGAAAGCAGAATTTAAGCTGCGCACCACCTTCGATCCCCAAAAAGAGCATCATCAAGCTAAACATCAGGATATGTCTCTGGCATGAAGATTGGCGGCTTTCAGAAATTTTCGCTCTTGGACTATCCCACAGAGCTTTCTGCCATCGTCTTTACCCAAGGCTGCAATTTTCGCTGCCCCTATTGCCACAATCCTGAATTAGTAAGGCCTGAGATCTATTCCCATCTGCTAAATACCGAAAAGGTGCTGCGCTTTCTCTACCGCCGTCGCAAGAAACTGAGTGCGGTGGTGGTCACAGGTGGCGAACCCACTCTGCAAGAAGATCTTCTGCCTTTTTTGAAGATTCTCAAGGCCATGCGCTATAAAGTGAAACTGGATACCAATGGCTCCCATCCCAAGGTGCTGGAGCAGGTGATTTCTGCCCGGGCGGTGGATTACATCGCGATGGATCTCAAAGCACCACTTCCTTTATATAAGAAATTGACCCGCAGTGAGGTCAAGCCTGAAGACATCATCCGCAGTATGGAACTGATCCGGCGCAGCGGTCTTCTTTATGAATTCCGCACCACAGTAGCCCCGGAAATCCTCTTTGGTGAGGATCTTTTTGATATCCACCAGCTGCTGCGTGAGGGAGATCACTACTATCTGCAACCCTGTCACTACACCACCACCCTGGATGATCTGAAACCACATAAGCTGCCTGAAACAGATTTGAAGCAGAGCAGAGAATTCCAAAAGCTGCAAGATTGGGCGGAGAAACACAAAGTTATTCTGGAGTGTAGGGGCGGTCTTTGTACCGCCCAAACACCAAGGTTTACAATAGCTCATATAGAACGCAGTTCAGGTTTTAGGGCTGTGGAGTGTTCAGACTCATAGAACACAGATCGAGCAGATCAAGCGGATTTATTCGATTCAAAGATATATTGGGCTTATAAGGTTTTTAAGCTCTGCACCACAAGCTACTCCGTCCCAAACTTTTCCCTGTCCCTTGAGACCTTTTACATCAGAGCCCAAGCCCGTATTTTATGAATCACCTATCTTCAAAATGATTCCTTCACTATGACATCTCAAAAGTGTAAATCGGCCAAGCCGAATAAAAAGCCCCGGACAAAAATCCGGGGCTTGATTTATGATTCGTATCTATTTCAGATACAGAACCCGTTTATTCCATGAGCAGCATCTTGCGGGTGGCGTTGTATTTGCCAGCGCTAAAGCGGTAGAAATATACGCCGCTGCTGAGGGCTCTGCCGTTGTCGTCATTAGCTTCAAAGACGATAGTGTGACGTCCATTGTTCTTGTCTTCATTCAGCAGACTTCTCACTTTCTGACCTTTGACGTTATAGATATCCAGGCGCACGTTGCAGGGCTCCAGGATATCGTAGTAGATGGTGGTGCTGGGGTTGAAGGGGTTCGGGCTGTTGCCTTTCAATGCGGTTGCAGTGACAGGGCTCAGCTCGTCTTCACCGGCAGCAGGTTCAAGGGTGATATTCAGAGTGGTGTTCTGGTTTGGCGAGACAATGATATCATCCACTGTGACTGTTTTATAAGTCTCGGCTGAGGCGGTCACTGAGTAGCTTCCCACAGGAAGTACCAGAGAATAGGCCCCGGCGGCATTGGTGATGGTTTCTTGGGTTCCGGCAGCCACGGTAGCGCCTGCGATGCCCTGTCCGTTTGTTTTACGGATAAAACCGACGATATTGCCAGTGACACTTTCTTTGGCCAGAGGGTTAGAAAGCGCGGCAGGAGAGGCTACATCAGCAGTGTACACAGCTTTCACGCCCCAACGGTAAGTGCTGTTTGGCAGAGTATCCCAGTCTTCATCATCGAAGGTGAGAGTACTGACCAGCTCGTCATTGAGCAGGGTCCAGTTTGCTTCATTGGCTTCCTGACCTGAGACGAAACGGTAGATTTCATATCCTACCAGGACTCTGCTGTCAAGGCTCTTAGATTTATTAGTGTTTGTTAGGTTGTTGTTTTTGAGGCTTCTGCCATCACGGCTGCTTGCTTCAGCGGCGGGGCTATTTGAGTTCATCACAGGATTGTGATTTAGCAAAGCCGGGCCCTCGAAGCTGGCCATGTCGATGGCATTACCGATATAGATATTGTCGATAAACCAGGCGTACCAGAGGCCGTCATTACTGGGCGGATCTTCAGCCTGGAAAGCCAGGGTGATTTGCTGTCCGCCATAGGCAGCCAGATCTACTACAAACGGTGTGCTATAAGTGGCTTGACCGCCTGTTTGGGCAGTGGCATCCCAGAGGATTTGCCAGCTATTGCCACCATCGATGGAGGCTTTCACATAATAGTGATCGCCGTTCACGCTTCCGAGGAAGACATAGCTGTCAAAGCGCAGATAAGCATCCGGAGGACAGTTAAATGCAGGTGTGATGAGCCATTCGTCCTGGTGATCATAAGTCCAGCCCAGACCGGTCTGGAAACTGCCATCTGTAGGTGTGGCATTGGTTTCACCGGCGATTTCGATGGCTCCCACTCTCTTGAAGGTGGGGTAGACGCCCATACTGTTTGGGACGCCGGCATTGGTGATAACCTGAGACCAATCCTGAGGCGGGAAGATGGGATCTTCAAAGCTCTCGGTAATTTCGATGGAGCTGGGATCCGGAGCTCCCCACTGCAGTTCTACAGCGGTGTAGGTGGTATTGAGTGCTGCCACTACACTGGTGGGGGCATAAGCGATCTCACTAATGGTGATAGTGCCCATGGCAT
>CAXZAB010000252.1:0-3433 GCA_964293715.1 uncultured bacterium
AAGAAAGGAGTGAGGTCAAACTCGTTATATTTGGGCAGCATATACATCTTGCTGATGGGTTCGAAGAGGCGGACAAACCAGTTATTCTGCAGCCTGATGGGAGGATTCTCCTCTACTTTGGCTTCAGAGGAGAAGTAGATCAATTCTTCTTGTTTGACAAAATCCATCAAGCCAGCTTCTTTGCTGACGGGGATCCAACCGCTGATGATGCGGAGGTGATTGTCAGCTTCTTTCACGGCTTGCAGGCTGGCATCCTCAAAATCATATTCTGTGGTGATTCTGGCAATTTCGGTCATAAAGACCTCGGTCGCGGTAGCTGCAATGGAGCTAAAATATTCATCTATAGCTTCGATTCGCTTTTCAATTTTAGCCTGATTCTGTCTCACTTCTTGCAAAGTATGCTCATGAAAAGAAAACTTATCCGCTTCCAGATTAGGGCTTTCTCCCTGATACAAAACTACGAAATAGACGATGCCACTGCGCTCACCTATGGTTTTGATGGTATGTTCTTCTTCCCATTCAGGCTTATAGTGGTTCTTTAAGCTGTAATGAAAATCTATGCCTACGTCGTTTTCACGAAGTTTCTGTACCAGGTCATAATCAAAGTTTCCCCAAGGCAGCAGATCACGGATTTGCTTATGAAGTATATCCAGCTTACGCTCAAGATTGTCTTTCTTCTGGCGGGCTTTAGTAATCTGATTTAAGAGAGCCTTGGTGGGCAAATTGGTGCTGCTTTTGACCTCAGATAATTCTATTTTGCTGAGGAATTTTAAGGCTTCGGCATACTCACGCAGCAAATCCTGATTCTTGAGCAGGCTGCCGGTCTTTTCATCGGTGGAACGGATGACGTGGAGCATACCCAGCTCTTGTAATTTGGCCAGAAATTCTTCATATTCCAAATGATAGAGCACGAATGTGTATTTCTTCATTTTCTCAATCATTGCAGCTCCTCCGTGCGATTTTTCAAGATCTTCTGAGCGGCTTTGCTGAGGTTTTCTTCATCTTCCAGATAGCGCTTTATTCTCATAATCGCCTCCTCAAAAGCAGGTATTTGAACCTTCTCATAAAGATTCACCTTTTGTGTGGTCTTCTTACGCACATGCTCCAGGATATGCATCTTGCGCAGAAAAAATTCACGCTCGATCTGCAAACGGGACAGCTCTTTGAGCAAGACTATTCCGTCCAAATACCAGCTTGGCGCAGTGAAGAGATTGAAGGGCGCGATATTGTAGTCTATATCTTCCAGGAGTGGAGTCTTTACTCCGGCTATTTTACGGGTTTGGATAGAGACATTCCTAATGGAGATCAGATCGGGATCAAATTCACCCCAGAGCTTCATAAACACGTCCAGCTCTTGGGTGCGCTCACCGATTTGATGATCCAGCTCAGTGGCTGTATTCCGGGCTTTTTTAACTTCTACCCGCAAAGCTGCTTCCTTGTTTTTTATCGTTGGCAGAGCTTTTTCACGCACTGCCAATTGCTTGATTAGCTCCAATTGCGAGATTTTGTTGTATTGAAATCTTAAATTCATGCCTTCTTCCAGTGGATTTTCATGAGATCGTCTTTTATGCCGATTTCCGCGCGTTCAAAATAGCGTTGGAAGAGTTCCCAAGTAATATCCAGCATAGTGTCCGTATCGATATTGACGTCGATTGCCAGGATTTTGTCTGCATATTCTTTGGCAAAATCAAGCACACGTTCGTCATAATCAGACAGATCGAAACCGTTTTCCATCTTGGTCTTGGCATTGGCCGCATCAGCGTACAGACGTATGGAAGTGTTCATCACCTGAGGATGGTCTTCACGAGTTTTGGTGCCGATCACCAATTGCTTCAAACGGGAGAGGGAGCGGAAGGGGTCCACAATGGTCTTGGAAATATCTGTGTCGCGCTTCAGGAAGAGCTGACCCTCTGTGATATAACCCGTATTATCCGGGATGGCATGTGTGATATCGCCACCGGAAAGAGTGGTCACAGCAATGATGGTGATGGAACCGCCATCTGGGAATTGCACTGCTTTTTCATAGATCTTGGCCAGATCCGAATACAAAGAACCCGGCATGGAGTCTTTGGATGGAATCTGATCCATACGGTTTGACACAATACTTAAAGCATCGCAGTACAAGGTCATATCGGTAAGCAGTACCAGTACTTTTTCATTATGCTCAATGGCAAAATATTCGGCAGCACTGAGCGCCATATTGGGCACCAAGAGCCGCTCCACGGTGGGATCTTCCGTAGTGTTTACAAAAGAAATGATACGATCTACCACACCAGCGTTTTCAAAGGAATGCTTGTAAAAAAGGTAGTCGTCATTGGAAAGTCCCATGCCACCCAGAATGATCTTGTCACTCTCGGCACGCAGAGCCACCATGGACATTACTTCATTATAAGGTTGGTCCGGATCGGCAAAGAAGGGGATCTTTTGTCCGGTAACCAAGGTGTTATTCAGATCGATACCGGCAATACCGGTTGTGATCAATTCGGATGGCTGCTTGCGGCGTACTGGGTTTACGGAAGGGCCGCCGATTTCTATTTCGGTACCCTCTACATCCGGGCCTCCATCGATGGGATCGCCATAGGCGTTGAAAAACCGGCCTGCCAGGTCAGGGCCTACCTTGAGGGTGGGAGCCTTGCCAAAAAAGATAATTTCGGCATCGGTGCCGATACCTTCGGTGCCGGCAAAGATCTGCAGAGTAACTTCATCACCTACGATCTTTACCACCTGAGCCAGGCGTCCGGATACGGTGGCGAGTTCTTCATTTCCCACGTCGGCAGCGTGCACGGAGCAAGTGGCCTTAGTAATCTGGTTGAGCTTAGTGTATATCTTTTGAAAAGCTTGTGTAGCCATTATTTAGCGCTCCTTACTTCAACTTCTTTGTGAAGTTCTTCTTCATATTGCTTAAATTGTTCTGTATCACTCTCCACATAGTTCATCTGTCTACAGATATTTACCAGCTTCACGTAGAAAGGCATCACTTCTTCAAAGGTCTCATGCACAAAGTCTTTGGCACAGATCCCAAGAATTAATTCAAGCATGTATTCTTGCCTCTTCATGGGTGTGGATTGATCCACTTCGTCAAAGCCATCTTGTTGTAGGATAACTCTATCCAGCAGTTCGCTCTTCCAATACCGGTCATGATATGAAAGCGGTACACCGTCGTCACCCAAAATGTTTATCTGTTCCTGGGCTTCGCGGCCTCGCAGCAAGAGGTCTTTGGTGTGAATGATGTCGTCTACCCAATGAGGGTTGATGTTTTTATTCAGGTATTCTATCATTTCTGGGTATTCAAGATATTTGCTGTATGAATCTATCGGGTCCACAGCGGGGTAGCGCTTACTGTCCGCTCTTACTTGTGATAAAGCGTAGAAACAGCGTGCAACTTTCTTGGTGGATTCGGTAACCGGCTCTTTGAGGTTTCCTCCGGCCGGAG
>CAXZAB010000253.1:0-3418 GCA_964293715.1 uncultured bacterium
ATCAGTTTTTCATCGCCCAAAAGCGTATTGATAATGGATGATTTCCCCACGTTGGGCTTGCCCACCACAGCGATGCGTGTGGGCCTGTCTTCCTGCTTTTCTTCATAATTGATGTCCAGGGTGTCCGGCATCATATCGACCAGGGCATCCAAAAAATCTCCGGTATTTCTGCCCTGTGAGGCCGAAATCGGGATAGCATCGCCAAAGCCCAGCTGCAGAAAGTCATAGACTTCCCATTCCAGCTTTTCGCTATCAGCTTTGTTTGCCACCAAAAGTACCTTGTCTCTGTGCGGGGAGAGGATCTTGGCGATGGCTTTGTCAAGATCCGTAGTTCCGGTCTGCGCATCTACCATGAAAATGATCACATCACTTTCATCGACGGCCAAAAGGGCCTGATGCGTGATCATTTTATCCATGGTTTCATCGCTGGTATAGACGATACCGCCGGTATCCACTATCTTAAAAACCTTGCCATTCCACTCTACATCTTCATATTTGCGATCTCTGGTAATGCCTGGTTCAAAATCAACTATGGCTACACGCTTGCGACAGAGCCGGTTGAATAAAGTCGATTTGCCCACATTGGGCCGTCCCAGGATCGAGACTATATATTTTCTCATTAGTTACTGCCTTTAAATGCTATTTGTTCCAGCATTTTGAATCGGCCGTTTTTGTCAATGGAAACCGATGTAGCGCAGAACGCAGTTCCTGTGTAAGAGCTCACTTAATTTTGCAAATCAGCTCACCATTCTTGCATGCCGCGCTAAACCAAGGATCACTTAGCTCACCATTCTTGCAAATTAGCTCACCATTCTTGCAAATTGGAAGGGGAAGCAGCCAAATAGACTATTGTTTTCTATGGATGGAAGTAAACTTAGCGGCTCGAAGAGCATATATAAGCGAGGCATCTTCGGTGAAGTTTTCACTCTTTTGCCCATCGAACTGCTTTCGCTGTTCATCAGACAAAGACTCTTCGCTTTGGAGGTCGGCCTGGATGGCGAGGGTGGCAGAGCCCTTGACTTGCTTCGCTGCCTCCAACTGATAGAACCGGAGCAGGGGCAGGGTAAAAGGCGCTGTGATAGACAGATTAACTGAGGTAAAGTCGATGGTGATAAAGATGTCGGCTGAGAAGGAGAAAAGCAGAGGGCACGGCTGGACGGCGGTAAGGGAGTAATAGGCGTAAGCCTTGAACCACTTTCGCCCCGACTTCATGCCTTTTTCTGGAATATAGACAGTAGCCCCCTGCGCGTTAATGACGCTGGGGACTACTGTCTTACGCTGGCTCAGACTCTTATGGATCACACTATCTCTTGTGCAAATTCAATGACCATGAAAGTGTTTGTTTCGAAAGACAGGTAAAGAGGATCGGACATAGACGGAGACATTGCCGTGATGGTAGATGTCCAGGTATATGCGTCCGCAAACTTATGGAACCCACCTGATCCCTGGGCATTGGGGAGCAAAGACACGGTGAGGGTGTATTGTCCGCTTTGCGAAACTTGAAGCATAGGCAAGCGAAACTCGACAATGGCCATGGCGCCATCAAGTGTCGGCTCATCCGAATCTGCGGTTTTAATGGTTGGATTCGCAGTAGGACTATATCTCCGGGTATCGCCGCTTGGCATTTTCAGCTCTGCCTGCCAGTGTAAAGGGGATGCAAGCCAAGAGAACAGTGCTTCTGAGTCTTTTACCATTGCATTGGATATACCAGGAAGGGTTACGCTAACCGTTGGCGCCCATGGGCCCGTAGTGCCACCAGAGCTGAAGGCGATATGATCCTTAGGGTGAGACGCATTGATGACCTGATAATACATCTCTTGTGAAACGTAAACACCCGCGGGTGTATTCATGTCTGTGACGCGCAGGCTATAGCGGATCTTCACAGATACAGCATCTTGAGAAATAACCCCAACGGTGACGCCAGGGGACTCAAAAATATTCCAGCCTCCCGTGATGGCACCGCCATCGTTGACGTCAAAGCGCTTCCAATCAAGAGATTGCTTAAGTGGGTTAACGGGGTTAAGCCCGGGGCCAGAGCCCGCATCATAGAGGACTATGCTGTTTTCCGTTTTGGGACCCAGAGAGGTCACCACGGCTGATTCGTTGGAAGCGTTGAGGTCTTCCCACTTTCTCAACACGTTGTTCCAGCTTTGCAAGCCGTAAAGTTCGACAAGTTTAATGTTCATAATGTGCTCCTTTTAAGTTTAATGTGTTCATGAGATGAAATTCACCCCACGCGTATCTATCCAGACATAGTCGCTTAGCGTATCTGGCTCGTGATCCTGGACATAGATATCTGCCCCGTATATTTGGGGCATTTCATTGATCTGGTTTTGCAATTCTGCCAATTGGAGGAGAAAGTTGGAGGCGTACTGGATGCCATTCATGTCGAGCCGCCCAAGGATGGCATGTTTCCCTGAGTGAGAGCCCTGGGGATGCACGGTATTATCCCATATTTCGTAGAATCCACACAGGGACTCTGAGGCGACCGTAACTTCGTAATAACCGGGGGCAGTTTCTTGCATAAGAAGGACAGAGGAAAAGCCAGCCTGTGGCCGCACCAACTTCACTGTGAGCCCTGTGCGCGGGACCCTGGTCTGCCCCTGAGTGATGTAGTAGGCAATCCCGTAGCTATACAATGAATTCGTCCCCGTCCGGGATTCTATAGCCATCCCAAGATATTACTCCTGGCTTGGTGCGATATCTGGACACCAGGGTAATCTTCGTTTCGGAAGTATATTCCCTAAGGTCGTCCGTAAGGATGGGAAAAGCGGACACAACCACAGGAAGTTGGCGAATCAGCCCGCCCTTGTAGGCGAACTCAACATAAAGCCACCCGGCGGTCACGAGCGTGTTTTGCAGGGTCTCATAGAGGTCGGGAGAGAGGATGGCGGAGATTGTGATCGTATCCTCATAATAGGCGCCTCTGCGGTGTATATAAGACGGATCGAAGGCATTCTTTTTTTCGATGCGGTATTTCTTGTTGGGGCGGTACTCCACCCTGGCATCGCTCACAGTGACGAAGCGGACCTGGTCTGAGACGTGGACAAATCTGACGGCAACGGGGTTCATGACACCTTCCAAGCTATTATTTTGTAGTCATCAGCCACATAGTCCCTGCGTAGATCGACGATGCAGTAGGTGATACCCTTGATCTTGATGTAGTCACCCAGCGCCAGTTCGCGCTCGAGACGGTCGATGGTGCCCGTGAGCTTCCACTTGCCAGCGTGAAAATCCATAAGATAGGCCTTGGCCAGCCTCTGCAGGACAGCTGTGTCACCACAGAGCACATCCAGGCCAGACATATCCGGAACCTCGGCATTGGCCCTCTGCCTGGCCATGTGTACGACGTCGGCATCAGCTATCACGATGGGCGTGAGCACAGCCTGCTCCTTGCTTTTCAGGATGACCGTCCCGG
>CAXZAB010000254.1:0-3410 GCA_964293715.1 uncultured bacterium
ATGTCTTCAAAGAGGCTTGAACACGTGGCCGCTTTATTCAAACCTCAGAAAGTAGAGATCATCGCCAAAGCTATCAGTAGAAAGAATATCCAGAGCTTCCAGAAAGACATCTCACAACAGATACTGGATACTATAAAACGCAGACCCTGCACAGACCAAGACCTCTGTGACATCCTGGGTCTACACAAAAACGAGCTCAATAAGTATCTCAGTCAATTGCTGGATGAGGATCTGATAGAAACCAAGAATATGGAGCGAGGTTTATTCTTTTTGCCTAAAACTACTAAATAATTGGCCCAACCCAGCTTGTGCCATTTTAGAGTTCTAATGATAGGGGTGGACTCCGTTCCGGCCAAACGAAAAGTTTCAATTTCAGAGTTTTAAGACTGCACAAACACCACTATCTCAAAAACCATATCTACAAAAACCAGTGGCTCCCCTCAAGAAAAGAGCCACCATATCTACTGATTTAGTTTTCCATTATTAATTAGTCAGTTCACCTAATCAGAACCATCTTTTTAATCACACTATGGCCTTCTGCGTCGATTCTATAAAGGTAAATTCCACCGGCACATCTTTTGCCATGACCATCTGTTCCATTCCAATCCCAAGTATATTCTCCCGCAGCTTTTTGCATAGAGGGAAGTTCGCGTACCAATTGCCCTTTGATATTGAAGATTTGAAGCTTCACCGGGCTGGCCTCACGCAGTTTGTAAGAGATATTGGTGCTGCCTGTGAAAGGATTGGGGGAGTTCTGGCTGAGACTTACCATGGGCATCGGTTCGGTTGTGATATCCGCATTGGCGATAGGTCCTGCGATGGCTCTGGCACATATGCAAGCTAAGGCAATCTCGTCATAGGATAAGTAATCGATATTGTATTGGATCCAATACAATACGGCGCTGTTATCACAATACACTGAGTGCATATCGCTAATATTGGCCGAAAGTAAAGTTTGGCTTTCTCCAAAGCTGCCATCAGGATTAATATACATGTGTTCCTGGCTTAGTTTACCATTGGTCTCATATTCTAACCAGAAGTAAGAGTAGCTACCATTTGCATGTTGGGTTAATCGGGCAGCACCGTAGTGTGTCTCGGATGAAGGCAGCGAAACACCCAGACCAGCAAAACCCATGTTACCTTCAGCATCAAGCTTTTGCAGGAAGATACCTTCGCCTGGGCAACGGTATAGAATATTGATCTCATGGGTGAATATTGATGAGAGTAAATCTGGCATTAGATAATCGGTAAAACAGATTTGCAGGCCCTCATCGCCCCATTGAATATTCCCCGAAGCATCCACTTTTTGCGCTCGCAAAGAGTGATCAAAGCTTATATTATCGGTAAAATCAAAGCAATAAAGCTCATCTTCGATTACGCCAGCTTTAAAGCCGGCTAATGAGCTGAGCCAAGTGTCCGAATTGATTAGCAGTACTCCCTCTGGATTCCAAGCAGGATCCACGGATCCGGTGGGCTGAATGTACAATGCCCTCAATTCTTTACGTTGCAAAACATAATTATCACATTTGAAAATCAGGTATCTGCCCTGAGCGTCCATTGTAGCTACATTTTTGCCAATACTGTCATATATTTCGATCCCGTCTTCTCCCCAAACAGTAGCACCTGCCTCGATCTTTTGTCCCTTGATTATTCTTTTGTAGCTAGGAGCGCCCAGTGAATGCGTCCAGTAAATACAAACAGAGTTATCGGCAAACCCGAGTGCTGCCTCATAGCCTGAACTGTTTGAGGAAGAGAGCAGAATCCCGCTTCCAGGGTGCAAAGTATTGCCGTTTGCGTCAAGCTCTTGCACATATAGCTCGTTATTTTTACGATAAACGATGAAGAGGGTATTTTGCGGGCTTACTTTTGCAGCAAGGATAAAGTGAGCGCAGTCATCACTGAGATCGAGGGCCTGGCCATTTACAGGCAGATATTGATTCATGTCGTTATCCAGGATCTGGTAATAGATCTGCCGGTTTGGGCCACGGGTATCATACATGAGGCATACAGTTCTGTTTGCTAAATTGTAAATATCATAGATTTCGGCATTCCCGGCAAGTTTGGAAACAATTGGGGCACCGTTTTCAGTTAAAAGCTGATCCCCATAGGCTGTAAATTTTTGCCTGCGCAGACTAACCTGTCTGCTCAGATCATCATGCCAAAAAAGCATTGCTTTATCCGTGAGCAGTGAATATCCGATGTGCCTTTTGAATCCCGTCGGACTGCTTACCATCTGTGGGCTAAAGGCAGGGCTGCCATCGGGATTAAGTTTCACCATTTCCACCTGCATAATGTCAAAGTTAGGTGATGCTCGCAGCACTGCAAGCCAAGCGTGACTGGATGAATCCACCGCCAGAGCTGATTCTACAATCCGATGCTCACCTGTGAGAATCAGGGGATTTACGCTTCCCCAAACGGGGTCTAAAGTGGCAGTTAAGCGTTGAGCTTTCAGCTCGGGACTATGGGAAGAAACTTGATAAGCTAAGATGAATCCGCCATCTAAGAGAGGCTCAAACTTGAGGGTTCCCTGATAGCTTTCCGAGCCCATTGACAACTGTTTTAAGGTGCTGTAAACAAGGTCCCCATTTGCATCCATCATCTGCATACTTAGTGGGTGCACGCTGTCGTAATTAGCTGAATAAATCAGGAAATTACCATCTGCAGCTTTTTGAAACAGAGGGTCTTCAGGAATCACTGCATCGGGAGCAAACATCGGAAAGCTGCCCACTGTGTTTCCGTTATTATCCACCTTTCGGAGGTAGCTATTTTGCCAAGCGTGAAGATTAATGATCAAATCTCCGGCATCGGTAAGCAGAAGCTGATCCCGATAAGCGGAGTAGTAGTAGCCAGCCTCATTATCTGCTGTCCAGATATTGTTTCCGGTAGCATCATAATTCGAGAATCTGGTGATAGTAGGCCCCTGGCTGTCGTAGCTGTTATAGAGCAAAAAGGCACCTCCCAAATTGTTTGCACAAAGCCTGGATCCCGGAAATTTGACATCTGAGACCTGGGCGACATAGATACCGGAATCAGTCCACTGCTTCTGGCCCAGGGAATTTAGCTTCTGTACATAGAAATCGACTGGTTGATGACCAAGTCCAGTTTCCTGCATGAAAAGTAAAACAAGGCCGTTATCGCTACTGGCCACTGCATCTAACAATTTCACAGAGTTCCCGGAGCTGGCAATAGTGATGGGAGGATCAAAAGCGGCATTGCCCAGGCTGTCGTACTTCTGCCCATGAATCTCGTAGCCGTGCACAGCACTATCATCCCATAAAATCCAGGTTTCATTAGTTGAGCTTTGGAGTACGTGTCCGTCGTACTTGATGTTTTCACCGATTCTCACCTCGGCGATGGGCTGTGCACAAAGTAGCAGACTTAGTGACATAAAGAGGATCAGGCAAATATAG
>CAXZAB010000255.1:0-3388 GCA_964293715.1 uncultured bacterium
CTGCTGGTGCTCTTGGCCATCGTGTTTATCCTCTCAGCGGGGGTGCTGATTTTGGCAGCCTGGTATCCAGAGAAGGTGGTGGGCTGGATGGATGTGCTGATCAAGATAGTTCCCGGCAGATACAGAGAAAAAGTGCATGGCTTTGTAAAGATCATGATCACAGGGCTCAATATCTTTGAGCATCACCCCAGCAAGCTCATTGCGGCCACCTTGCTCACGGCTCTGGGGATCCTGCTGGACGGGATCTATTTTTATCTGATCTTCGTGGCTTTTGGCATCGAATTTAGTTTCCTTCTGGTGCTTTTCGGTTATACTCTCATCAACCTCAGTTACGCTTTGCCACAACCACCTGCGCAATTAGGCAGCAATGAATGGATGATGATCATTGTCTTTAGTTTGGGATTTAGTTTGACAAAGTCCAGTGCTTCGGCAATCATGGCATTCGCACACATTCTCACTGCAGTCTTGATGGGTGTGGTGGGCGGTGTGGCTTTTGCCATCTCGGGTTACGAGGTGCTTCGCATGATATTTAAAGGAGAAAAAATAGATGGATAATCTGATTGATCAGATCAACGAACTCAATAAGTCCGTACAAGGACTAAAAAATGAAATTGCCAAAGTAATCGTGGGGCAAGACCGTATTATAGATCAAATTTTGACCGCGCTCTTTGCCAATGGCCATGTCTTGATCGAGGGTGTGCCAGGTTTGGCGAAAACCCTGCTGATCTCATCTTTGGCCCAAAGCCTTTCCCTCAAGTTTTCCCGTATTCAGTTTACCCCGGACTTGATGCCCTCGGATATTACCGGCTCAGACATCCTGGTTTCGGATCAATTGACCGGCGCCAAGGGCTTTGAATACCTCAAGGGCCCGGTATTTGCCAATATCATTTTGGCAGATGAAATCAACCGGACTCCGCCCAAAACTCAATCCGCGCTACTCCAGGCCATGCAGGAATACACCATTACCAGCGGTAATAAGACCTGGCAGCTGGAAAAGCCCTTCATCGTGATGGCCACTCAAAACCCCATTGAGCAGCAAGGGACCTATCCGCTTCCCGAAGCTCAATTGGATAGATTTATGTTTTACATCAATATCGATTATCCCAGTTATGAAGAAGAGCTGAAGATCGTGGAAAGTACCACCGGTGGCAGCTTGCCGGAAATCAAGCCCCATCTGGGAGCCAAGGAAATCATCGCCATGCAAAATGCGATCAGGCAGTTGCCGGTGAGCGAGCATGTGGTGAAATACGCGGTGGATCTGGTGCGCGCCAGCCGGCCCAATACCGATGATGCCGATCCCGAAATAAAGCGTTGGGTGAGCTGGGGGGCGGGGCCACGTGCCTCTCAATACCTGGTTCTGGGAGCCAAAGCGGTGGCCGCGATGCAGGGCAGACTGACCCCCTCCGAAGAGGATGTGCGCGCCGTAGCCCCGATAGTATTAAAACACAGGATCCTGGTGTCTTTTGCCGCAGAAGCTGAAGGCATTAGCTCCGCAGAAATCGTAGCAATTTTATTGAAAGAGAAAAAATAGACTGGGAGGCTCCATGAAAAGCCTGATACTCATTATCTTGATCTTATCGTTTACGCTCGGTGCAGGAGCAGTGGACAATCGTTTCCTTTACCCCTTGGGACAGATCAAAGGGGTGGAGGCAAATAACATTCAAGTGGCGGATTCGCAGGTTTTGATTCACAATCTCAGCCAGCTCTGGATCTATAGCACCTTCAATGTCTGGCAGCCCAGATTGGAAGCTTCATATTATTCGCAACACCGCATTGAAGATGTGAATTTTCAAGCGGAAAACCGCGTTTATCTATCCAGCCATGAGCCGGCTAATAACGTAAGTTCCATCGATTCTCTGAATACGTTTGGACGTATATATTTTATCGATACCGTGATCGGGGACAAGCTCACCCGGGAGGGCTCCACGCTCTATGTGGCAGACCGTTACCGGGGTATAGATATCATCGATATCGGAGGCGGTGTCTCCACAGAACTGGTGTCCAATTTCTCCGAAAAATGGGGGATCAAAGACTTTGTGGCAGTGTATCCTTACATCTTTGCGCTCAATGACTTTGGCTTCGTAACCGTGGATATCAGCAATCAAAACTTCCCTCTTAGCATTGCCACAAATTACCAGATACCCGATGCCACCAAACTCGTGAAACACGGCGAATACGTGTATGTAGCTGCCGGCAAAGAGCTTCTCGTGCTCTCCGTGCGTGATCCCAATAACCCCATCCTGCTCACTCAGAAACCTTTCTTTAATGTGATCCAGGGGCTCGCCGTGAAAGACAACCGCATTTTTGTGGCCTTAGGCCAGGGCGGAGTCAAAGTCCTTGATATCTCTATACCCAAAGGCATCAATGAAATAAACACCTTCTATCCACCTGCCGCCGCTGTCGATATTGCTCTGCAAAATGATTACATCTATATCGCTATGGGCAAAGACGGCTGGATGATCTACGAATACAGATAGACCTCAAGCACTGTAGAGCCAGCAGCCGGGCACAAGGCCTGGGAACCCTAAGGCTCTGGGCTGTATTTGGCCAGATTCTTTAGAGCTTGCTGCCTCAGAGGATGATCAAGTGCGGTAGTATGTCTCAATATCTTCCAGGCTTCCTGCCACACCCTCTTCGCAGAAGCAGTATCTTTGCTATTCCAAAACAGTTCTCCCTGACAGATCAGACAGCGGGCATATTCCGGATTAGCCTTACCAAAAAAGGAGTTGATTTTCTGCATTGCGGTATCCAAAGCCGCTTGAGCCAGCTCATATTGTCCGCGCTTGAACCTAATCTGATACAGGTTCAGATAGCAACGGGCGGTCCTGGGGTTATTCTCTGCCAGCTCTTTTTCCATGACGGGAAGAGCACACAGGCTGTACTCTTCTGCACTATCCAGGTCATCCATCCTGATGTAGAGACTGGCGATGTTATGCTGCAATAAAGCCACTAAATACTCTTTTTCGTCATGACTACATTCCTGGAAGATTCTAAGAGATAAGCGGGAGTAGTTCATCGCCCTGGGCAGCAGTTCCTTATTAGCAAACAGTGAAGCAAGATTATTCAATCTATCCGCCACATTGGATGAGCGCGGGCTTTGCAGATGTTCTATTTTCAGAGACTTACGCAGAAGCTCTTCAGCCTCTGTGTAGCGGGCCATATCCTTGTAAAAGCGGCCCAGATTGTTCAGATAAGCAGAAAGCTCGGCATTGCTCTCTCCCAGGTCTTTGGTACGGCATTTCACCACTCTCAGATAGATGGGTTCTGCCTTTTGGTAATGCTGGATATAGTGATAATGCAGAGCCATCCAGAAAAGCTGTTCAATGTGTTCGGAGCTGCCAAAACCGTAATGTCTGCCACTCAGGATCACCGCTTTGCGTTGACAGGC
>CAXZAB010000256.1:0-3356 GCA_964293715.1 uncultured bacterium
CGGGCATAGCCGCCCACAAGACGATATACCGCCTGATTACCCTGCCAGAATAGCTCCTGATGCAGATCAAAATAAGCATGACTATCATTGAGTTGGACGATGGTAAGTGACTTTTTGTTTGCCATGATCTATTCTCCTCTCATAAAATATTATCGCAGTTGAGTCCCAAAGGTTGGTGTAATACCAACCCATTGTTTCTTAAATACTTTGAGAACATTTTAAGTTCTCATCTCACACTCTATCTAAGGTCAAACGATTATTTATTCTATTTATTATCTCATCATTCCAGTCAAGCACTTTTTCAAAATAAGCTGCCTTATTGCGACGAGATAAAGCGCTCGACATTATTTCATAAGCATTGCTTTGCGAATCAAGGTTTGGCCTCCTGATTCAAGTTTGAAGAAGTAGATACCCGTCCCTACATCACGGTTAAATGTGTCTTTGCCATCCCAAATCACACAATGGGTTCCCCGTGTAATCTCAGTATTGATCAAGTCATTAACTTTCTGTCCTTTGAGGTTATAGACAGATACCCGAATCTGCCTGGTCTCCGGGATACTGAATATAATAGTGGTAGAAGGATTGAAGGGATTGGGGTAGTTGCTCATGCTGAAGGCAGGAACCGTTATCAGGTCTTCAATATCTGTTTGCCCCTGCCATTCATAAGCCCCAAGATCCACCTGATCGCCATAGATTCGTGGATTACCTGCCAGATCATACGAGGGGAAAACATACCAATCCGGGATATTGAAGATGCTAAAATCTGTGGTTCCGGCATCAATGCAGGGAGATTCCTGCCCCAGCGTATAGGGATTGTCGTCTGACCAGGCATAAAAGTCCGGATCTGAGCTTATATTTGTGCCATACCACTCTATAGTATTGTTCGGCCCCAGATTTAGTATGGTATCCTCTGGGTTGTCGGATGGCCCCACGAGGCAATTCAAAAACTGCAGATTCGAAGGCAAAGGGTTATTGTAGAGCATAAAGTTCATGCCCGCTTCATTGCTGATTATGCTATTGATAAAGGTAGCTTTGGCATCTTCACCAATGTTGATTGCCCCGCCATAGCCAGTACTCCAGTGATTGTTCGCAATCGTGCAATTGATGAAGTAATTCCTGAATTGAGTAGGGAGGAAAGAGTGAGTTATCCTGATGTTTGCACTGGGTGAGCCTGCTTCAGATCTGGATTCACAATCCGTTATCTGTAAGTTATGGAATACACTATCCCCACCGGTAAAAAGAGGATTGTTCGTGTAAATTGTTAGTGCCCTTCCCGTTATTACTCCTTGGGGAGAGGCATGTAAGTTGTTGATGCGGACATTATCGGCAAAAACGTTCCCACCCCATAAATGGAAGCCGACTGTAACCATGCAGTCTTCCACCGTAATATTGCGCAAGATCAGCTTTTCGGGGTAAATCAGTTCTGCCAGTTTTAACAAATTGTCATAATGTACCGGACGAATCCCGCGAAAGCTGAGGTTTTCCAGGGTGAGGCTGAACTTATCCGGGATCCCATCAATTTTGTTTCGAGTGATACAATCAATAAGTGCCCGTTGATAGAACTCCTGGTTAGTCGTGGCCGTAAAAGTAATATTCTTGATCCTTACTTCTTTCTCTGAATCCCAGCCCATGAAGAAAATATCCGGACCGCCAAAGATTACGCCTTCCTCGCTTTCGCCAACTATGCTCACATAACTGCGCAGGTTCAGCGGGAAATGCTGATCTTCAGCATAGTGACCATTGGCCAGGTGAATGGTATGCGGATTCTGGCTATCAGCCCCTATCCGTTGAATAGCCAGGGCAATGGTCTTCAGAGGATCCTGTGGTGTCAAGCCGGTATTAGCATCATCGCCGTCTGGACTTACGTATAGATCGGCAAATTCTTGCTGGGTAGCCGCTTCATTAATAAATGCATTGTAAGTAAAATCTTGATCAACATCATAATGCTCGGTGTGGATACACTCTTTGATATATGCTGAGCTATCAGCCACAGTGGCCTTATCCAGATAGATGTCGATTGTATCATAAAACTGAGATACTATTTTTATATCATTGCCGAAAGCAGCATGATTGTTGTATATACTACATCTATTGAGAGGATCAAACTCCAGAGTTCTGATGCCATCCAGAGAATATCCAATAAAACACAATGCTCCACTTGCTTTACCCCAGTTATCAGCTATAATCGTACCCGCTAAATACGTATGACTATATGCAGAATAGATCCCGGCTCCGGCCCAGGCTTTATTGCCGATGATATGGCAATTGACTACATTGACCCTACTTTCAAAAGCAAGTATCGCTCCCCCTTTTCTGTCTCCCCAATTAGGGCTGGGTGTGCCAATGCCATTGGTGAGATACAAGCCTTGCAAGGTGACCTCAGAATCTTCAGTGATGCTAAAGCAACTTCCGCTTTGATTGGCGTCTACCACCGTTTGGGTGATGTATGTGCTATCTGCTGTAATCAGTTCTAGACTACCGATAGTTAAGTTTCTGCCAATGATCTGGATATTCTCATAATAGGTGCCAGGGTGGATGAGGATGGTATCCTGATTCGCAGCGGCATGAACTGCATTTTGGATGTTATCATAAGCTTGCGTCCCATCCAGCGATACCTGCAGGATAGCGGCACTAAGCGCGAGGGGTATCAATACAAGTATGGTCAATATAGTTTTCATGTGGTCCTACCTTGCAATATTTAAGCCAAAATGACAGGAAGTGACGTCTCAAAGGTTGGTATAAATTCCAACTCATAATTTCACGTCTATTTGAGAACATTTTAAGTCCTCGCTTCTTGCAATTTATCTAAGGTCATATGACCTGCTACAATGTTTTTCATCTTTGCGTTTTCAGTCAAGCTCTTTCATTTCTTGAGAGTCGCTTGCCTGTTAGATGTCGTGGAGATGACGTGCAGATGGCAGGATAAAATGCTCTTATCTCTACGGTATATGCAGTACAACCTACTAAGGAAGAAACTGGCAAAACTCTGGGATGGTAAGGCAAGTATCCGTAGCGTAGAACGCCGTTTCTGCGGAACTGTGTCTGATAATGTCTTCATTATTGGGTGTTTATGCAATCATTCTTTCGCAGGAATAGGGGCTTGCGTTACGGATTTTTCGCAGGAACAGCGTCCTGCGCTACGTTTAGATCCCTTATGCCGGTTCAAGATCATGGCAAGCGGCCTGGAGTCTTTCAAGGAAGAATTAAGTCGTGTGATCTGTGTTCCGGGCAAAATTGAGCTGGGAGTACTGGCGGAACAGGAGTCCGCCATTACGTTGTGGCGTCCTGCGCTACAGGGCAGACAAATTGCTTGACTATTTTGCTTTATCGGGAAAAGCTGTTCGCTAAGGAGTAAT
>CAXZAB010000257.1:0-3352 GCA_964293715.1 uncultured bacterium
TCAAACGGAACTCTTTCCTGGAGTGATCTCGGAGCCTCGTCCTACAAGATCTACGGCTCCGTGAGTCCTACCTCCGGATTTACCCTTCTGGCCACCGTAAGCAGCACCAGCTGGCTGGATCCAAGCTTCCCGCAGGACAAGAGGTTCTATTATGTCACTGCTTCCATTCCCGACGTCAGATCTGGAATAAACAGGGTTTCCCTGAGCGGTGGAGAACATCTGGAAAAAGGAGTACCTGCGGTTCGTAGTAGCAGGAGATTGGGAGCCTCCGAAGTTAATTCCGGAAGATTCACTCCTACAATAAAGTAACGAAATAAAAGAGCGCGGAACGATTCCGTGCCCAGAAATGAAACCTCCCGGCATCGGTGCCCGGAGGTTTAGGATTTATGTATTTTCGATTCTATCATATATATCGGTTCCAAGGGACTCAGATTGCATGAGACCCGGTTTTTTCTGCACCCGTAGCGCTGTCTTCAGACGGCGGTCGCATCAGCCTTAGCTGGCATGTGAAATGTGCAGTATCTGCTTTTGAAAGAATGCTTTACACAGCTTGGACACGCTCCGTCTGAAGACAGCGCCACGGGTGCGACGAGAGGCTAAGAAGGAGATTTTTGTTTAAGCTACATCAAAAATTATGCCTGAGTATCCCCAGGGATATCCCCTAAGATACTCAGGCAATTAATTTATTTTTAGTTCAGTTGTCTTTACAGCCCTTTATCAAAAAGGTTGGCCATTGTCTTTACCGAGCCCAAAAGCGCGGAAGATTCATAGGGCAGTACCACGGTCTTGTCACCTTTTTGCACCAGATCATGAAAGGCCTCGATGTATTTGAGGGCGATCTGATATTTGGCCGGATCGGCGCCACTGCCTTTGAGGGCTTCAGCTATCAGCAGGATGGATTTGCGTTCGGCTTCGGCCACCAGCAAGCGGGATTTGGCTTCACCATCGGCACGGGCGATTCTGGCCTGGCGTTCGCCTTCGGCCACTCTGATCTGATATTCTTTTTCGCCATCGGCGGTGAGGATTTTGGCGCGTTTATCGCGTTCGGCCCGCATTTGTTTTTCCATGGCGGTGCGAATCTCTTCCGGAGGCTGAATCTCTTGCAGCTCCACCCGGTTTACTTTCACGCCCCATTTATCGGTAGCCTCATCCAGGATCTGGCGCAGTTTGTGATTGATCGAATCCCGGGAGGTAAAGGTCAGATCCAGTGTGAGCTCGCCAATTACGTTACGCAGCGAGGTCTGAGTAAGTTTTTCGATAGCTTCGGGGAGATTCCCGATTTCATATACGGCTTTGTAAGGATCTGTAATCTGAAAATACAAAAGCGCGTTGATATTCATAGACACGTTATCCGCTGTAATCACATTCTGACGGGGAAAATCGTAAACGTTTTCCCGCAGATCGATGCGGTTTTCCTCTCTTTGTACCACCACCACGTTGCCGCGGTAGTCGGCTTTGTTATAACGCCAGTGGATAGAGCGCGTTTTATCAAAGATGGGAATTATAATGTGAAGTCCACTGGGAAGAGTCTTATAATACTTTCCCAGACGTTCGATAATCACTACTTCGGCTTGACGAACTACTATTACGCCTCGGACGATGAAGATCACCACCAAAGCAGCAAAGAACAGTACAAGATATAAAGATATCATTTTTACCTCCAGCTTTTTCTATTAATTACAATATCTCAAATTGCTTTGAATCTGGCAAGTAAAATGTTTTTTGCTGCGTTCCCGTTTATTTGTTGAATGCTCTATAGGGTCTTGTTTTGCAGGATAATCTGCCGTAGCACCCTTATTTGCCGCACATGTTTTTAACGAAACTTGGGCTCGAGATGACTCGAAATCCTGAGTCATCTCGTGTTCAAAACACGTTAAAAGCAGGTCCAATGGTTAAGTGTAGTGGCGGTCTTTGTACCGCCTACAATCTCAAGCTATGTATTGTGCAGATATTCCGCTCTCTCTGATCTTTTTTCTTACCTTAATCAGACTCACCCAAAATGATAGCTGAGAAATCAGGGCAGAACGGAATCCGCCCTCACAAAACGGGGGGATTTTCCCGCGGTTTATCCATTATTCAAGCCGTTTGCGATGATAAACTCTCCAAGTTACAGGAGCCCTAAAGCGTTAAAACCCTAAAACTCTACAACTCGAAACCAGCTTTTTCTTGACGTGATTTTGCCTTTGAAATAGCTTGCACATTGATCACATATACCTTTTACATTTTCATAGTATAAATTTGGGAGAAGATATATATATGCCAAAATGGGTGAAACACATACACTTAGCCGCCTTATTGATGCTCTGTATTCTGGGGCACGCCATGGTGCCGCCGCATCCGATGTATGGCGAGTTCCCGGAAAACTGGGAACCCGGCAGGGTACCTGCGCTCAGGAAATCAGCTACGGGAAGTGGAATAAATTCCACAGCCTTCCCGGATTTGAATAGCGGGCAAAAACAGGGTGAATTGCCGTCAAGGGTTCTGGCTTTGATGGTGGAATTCAGCGATCTTCAGTTCAAGACCGAGCCCCAATATCCTGATACGGAATGGGGACACGATACGGCCTTTTTTGAACGGTGGATGCTGCATCTGGCAGATTTTTTCCTGGATGCCTCGCATGGCGCTTACGAACTGGATTATACGGTATATCCCCAGACTTTTCGGCTGCCCAGACCGCTGGCTTACTATGGAGCTGATACTTCCAACCGAACTGATGCCCGGCTGCCGGAGATTTTACCGGATTTGATGCCCTTGACTCAGGCTTTGATCAATTTCCAGGATTACGATGCGGTGATCATCTTTCATGCCGGAGCCGGTCAGGAAGCTGATGTAGAGCGTATTCGCACGGATTCGATCTGGAGCACCTTCCTCACCCGCAGACTCTTGCAATCCTATTTTGATTCCGAAAACGACGATTATCCGGGCTTTGAAACCCCGGATGGCGCTATCTTAACCAATGTCGTGATCGTGCCCGAAGATGAATATCATGATTACTTCCCGGCGCAAGGCGAGGAGAATGCAGAAGCTTATCTGTTCAGTATATACGGAGTTCTGGCGCACCAATTTGGTCATGTTTTAGGGCTGCCCACGCTGTTTGACAACGACAGCAGTAATGGGAGCAGTCAAGGCATTGGAAACTGGGGACTCATGGGCACCGGCGTCTGGAATGCCGGTGGCTATGTGCCCGCTCAGCTTTCTGCCTTCAGCCGCTATTATCTGGGTTGGGAAGAGGCTGTTACCCTGGATCAGAGCGGCGAGAGTTTCCCTCTGGATCACTTTTTGAACCATCAGCAGGAAGCCATCAGGCTCTATAAAATACCCATCTCGGAACGTGAATATTACCTCTTGGAAA
>CAXZAB010000258.1:0-3242 GCA_964293715.1 uncultured bacterium
CAGCTTTCGGCTCCGGGGCGATCCAGAGAATTGAGCTGCACAAGGTCAGGATTTATTTTAAAGAGAGCTTCTTTGAGCAGGTTTAGTTCAAGATCGGTATCATTTTGTCCCGGCACGAGAAATACTTCCAGATGAATCTTGCCTTCAAATTCTTTACGCAGCTGGATGAGCCCTTCCATAATCAGATTATTGTCAAGGCTGGCGCAAGGACGGCTGATTTTGCGGAACATGGCATCAGACACTGCATCCAGGCCCGGTAAAATCAAGTCCATCCCTGATACCTCGGCTCTGAGCTCTGCATCCCAAAACAGGGTGCCATTGGTCAAAAGGGCAACTTTGTAGGCGGGATGGTGGTCTTTCAGATAGCTCACGACCCTGCCCAAACCGCTATTCAGGGTAGGTTCGCCCTGTCCTGAGAAGGTGATGTAGTCCAGGTCTGGCTTCTGGCTGAGGTATGCTGCCAATTCACTGATCACCTCAGCGATGGGCACATATTCCTTTCTTTGGGTGGTGAGCATAGTGGTAGGTCCCACCTCACAGTAAACGCAATTGAGCGTGCAGACTTTGTGGGGAACCAAATCCACTCCCAGAGAGATTCCCAAGCGACGCGAGGGAACCGGGCCAAATAAACATTTCATATATACTCCAAGTGCTAAATGTCTTTAGTTTAGTTTTAGCTGTGATCCGTCAGGCAGCAGGTTATCAGGATGCGCTATGCCAGCTTCCTCATGCCTGTACCGCTCACAGCTTTGCCAATCTCCCAGGCAGTATTGGTTTACCCACCGGGGGTCCAGTGTCAGTTCCTCGGTAAACCGTTTGAGCGGACAGACCCGGTACCATTTGCATTCTTTCCAGTGTAAAAGCCTCTTATAATAGGCTACATTCGCGGGATAATACTCAGGATGATGGATCAGCGAGGTGGGATGGCTGAGGGGATAGATGATGTGCTCACCTGCAGGAAAGGCTTTGCCGATGAGAGTAGGATAATCTGCT
Organism: uncultured bacterium; assembly: GCA_964293715.1. Lineage (GTDB taxonomy): Bacteria > Cloacimonadota > Cloacimonadia > Cloacimonadales > Cloacimonadaceae > UBA5456. Next base: position 994 of record CAXZAB010000258.1, read on the forward strand.
TTGGTAAAAGGCTTTAGACCTCTGCTTCCAAAGCTGTATTTGGTGGCAAAATAGCCCAGGGGTGAGATAATTCTGGGCTGAACCAGACGGATTTCCTCTTCCAGATAGATCGCGCAGGCTGCTATTTCCAGCTGTTTGGGACGTCGGTTTTGCGGCAGGCGACATTTCAAGAGGTTGGTAATATAGATATTCTCTCTTTTGATCCCACAATCTGCAAACAGGCGATCCAAGATCTGACCAGAGGGGCCGATAAACATTTGGTTCTCTCTGTCCTCCAGCTCTCCCGGAGCTTGGGCTATGAGCATGATATCGGCATGAGGATCGCCCTCACCCAAGAGAACCTGAGTTCGGCTTTTATGCAGTTCACAGAGTTTACATTGGCTAAGATTGGGTAGATTCATAAGGTAATATCCGTGATGATCTTAGTTCTGCTGGCGTTTTGAACGCAGAACAACTCTCGGATTATTAATCACTATTGGGGCATTGCAGAGACTATTCCTGCTTTTGATCCGGTTTTTTTGAGCTCAGGGACCTTAGAATGCTCAAGAGTACTTGAGCGGCAATATCTATCAGAGCGTTGCTGCTACTTCCCTGAGTTACTGAGGTTTGAGAATCGCGGGCTTTCCCACAATCGCCCAATCCTCTGCCTCTGCCTCTACCTGAGCCATTTGGGGGGCCGGTTCCATCTCTTCTTGGCATCTTTACCTCCATGTTTTATGCTGATAGCCGCCAAAAGCTTTGGCTGTCAGCGGGTTGTTTTACAAGCTGATATCTATAAATGCTGCAATATGTTTTAGGCTAAGGGACAAGTCCTATAGCTTATTACAGTCATGTGAACATAAGTTCATTATCCTTGGAGGCTTATCCTTGTCAACTCTTTTCTGGGCTTTTTCGTTTGCTCAGAGAGTTCAGAATTTCCAGACAGTGTTTTTATGGGTAAAATTCCCTTTCCCCAGAACGTTCAGATCCGTGTCAGTAACATACCAATCCAGTGGCCCGTGGAAAAAGGCATTGCTGCCTTTCATGTCTGCAGTGCTCTGGGCAGTATAAACAGCCATGCCAAGCTCCGGATTCTGGGGATGCGGCAGACAAGCCGCAATTCGCAGACCGGTACCGGCATATTCTTTATCTGCAATCAACCTGTCGGGTAAAATCTTGAACGGCAGCAGATCCAGATACCGTTCCAGCCACAAGTTTGTACCACAGGCGCCGTAAACATGCACATTCTTGTCCTTCATATCCAAGTTCAAAGCCTCGGTGTCGGTGTATGCTTCTGCTTTTAGACGTTCCACCAGGAAATTTACATCAGGCATGATGTTCTCATTTACACCCTCTACACGCAGGGGATCGGGATATATTACAACGCTCTGGCCTCTGGCGATTCCATTTAGCGGACCCTTGAAGCCCAAGCGGTCACACATAGCTGCTTCGGGATCACCGGCAAGCTTTACAAAGCGCTCTACCAGCCGCGGGAAATATTCGTCATAGCGGATCCCAGTTTCGCGCCGGGCTTGCTCATATTCCAGCAATCCTGCATAGATATTATCAATGTAGATGAAACCTAAATTCATCTCACTTTCAAGTGAAGTGCTACGCTCTTCCGGCGGGAAATAAAGCTCTAAAAGCCGTGTTTGAGAGGCGCGGACAAAATGCTCTGCGACAGCCACCCACCAGGAATCATAAGCTTGGGGCTCCATTTTTATCCTTATGGGCTCGTACAGCGCTTCGGCAATGGCAAACCGATCATAATGGGCTTCTACCAGAGGGTTCACATAGGAATGGGATATTTCGTGAAAGAATAAGAGGGCCATATAATATAGTGTTTCTACCGACAGTTCATCTGATTCCAAGGCACTAACGCAGTAAACTGAGGTATTGCCCTGCTTATCAACCAATCCGAAGCCGTAGCCGTTGATTACCATGAGAGGCGACAGCACAAAGGTATAGCTGTCATAGCTGTATCCGTACCAGTTCACCAAATGGGCCACCATATCCGACTTCTGCGCAAGCAAGGAAATTGCAGCATCGATCTTTCTGGCTAAAAACTCTCTTTGAGAAGTGAAAAAGCCTGCGAAATCGCTCTTTGCCGCAAAATCATTCACATCCCGATAGAAGTCCTCTACCGAGCCGCCTTCAGAGACTCCTGTCAGCCGTCCTTCATTCATGGAAACCATGGAGCTATCCCAAGTGCGAACCTGATGGACCAGAGGCACAGCATCGAAACGCAAAAAACAGCTTACAGCCAGGTC
>CAXZAB010000259.1:0-3223 GCA_964293715.1 uncultured bacterium
GGTAATGAAGATGTGTCGCATAACTAAAGTAATCATAACAGCAATATTGCTGTTAGCACTGAGCTCGTTATTCTGTGATGTTTGGGATCCCGATGCAGGGATTGGTGAATGCCTATATTACGAACATTACTGATCCTTCCGAAGAACTAAAGTCCATGGAATTCAGGATGTATTTTCCAGGTAAGGCAGCCGGTACAAGCGTGTTGAATTACTCTGTATTAAATCCCCAATCCGGTACTTATGAAAGCAGAAGGGTTAAACTTGGTGAGTGCAAAGGGTTTCTTCAGGTCAAGATTGGTGCTACAGAAACACCTCCTTTACCGCAGACCACCAGACTATACCAGAACTACCCCAATCCGTTCAATCCAGAAACATCAATTAGGTTTGATCTCAAAGAAGATGGTTTTGTCGAGATTGGCATATATAACCTGAAAGGACAAAAAGTCCGTTCTTTGGTGGATGACGTCAAAAGTGCGGGATCCTATACTGAGATTTGGAATGGAACCGACAATAATGGCAAGCAGGTAGCCTCCGGTGTTTATTTCTTCCGGATGCATACCCATAATCAAACCTTGACGAATAAGATGCTGCTGATGAAATAGGATCAAGCTGTTGGGGCGGGTACTCCCGCCCCAATTCTTGCTCAAGGGAGAGAAAATGAAAACCTTTATTTTGTCAGTGATGCTTATATTGCCCTGCTTCTTGCTTTGTGTAACCAGGAATGTAGCACTGGATGGATCGCAGCCCTATACCAGTATCCAGTCTGCGGTGAACGATTCCCGGCATGGTGATGTGGTCCTCGTTTACCCTGGACGTTATGAAGAGAATATTGAGCTCATTGATTACAATATATCCATGGTCAGCCTTTATGCCACGAATCCAGAGCAACATATCACCGAAAACACGATCATCGATGGGAACCTGGCCTCCTGCATCAGAGTGGTAAATGGAGAAACGATATCGATCAATGGTTTTACCTTGGTAAACAATGAGGATGGAGGGTACATAGTTCCCAATTTCGCCGGAGGAGGGATCTACATAAGGGGTTCATCTAATGTTACCGTAACTAACTGTATTATCAGAAACTGTTTTGCCTTGGGTGGTGGAGGCATAAGTGTTACGGGCAATAGCTCCTTGTCTCTTTCCAATGTTCAGATCTTCGATAATATCGCCTTGGAACGAGGAGGCGGTCTGTCTTTTCAATTGGCAAATGAGTTAAATGTTGACACTGTTCATCCATGCTCTATTTACAACAACTATGCTGCACAAGGCATGGATTTCAGTATTTATTTCATTCGCTATAAGCCCACTCCCTATTTTCTCACCTTAAACATAGGCAGTATTGTAATGAGCGAACCGGATGGCTATTTTGTTAACTCCAATTGTGCCAACCTCAACGTTAACATAGCCCATAGCTTTTTATCTCAAATAGACCACGACCTGTATGTTGCGCCGTGGGGAGATGACACAAATTCCGGCTTGTCGGAAGATGCCCCTTTAAAAACCATCGCCTATGCTATGCAGCGGATTTATGTTAATTCTGACAATCCCAAGACACTGAATCTGGCTGCTGGGACCTATTCTTACGGTAACAATGCGCAGTTGTTCCCCTTTGCAATTAAATCTCATGTGCGTATTCTTGGCGCCGGCACTGAGAAAACGATCCTGGATGGTGAATACAATCGTACTTTTTGGTCGGCTTGCCATGCCGATAATGTGGAAATATCTGGCATGAAAATGTTCAATGCAAGATCAGAATATACCTTCCCATCAAGTTTTTATTATTGTAATGATGTTAATATTCACAATCTGCTTTTCACGAATAATATTGGGTCTATGTTGACCGGGTTATTGATTAATTATTGCGATGGTGTTATTATGGAAAATGTGTTGGCCGGATTCACCACATCGGCTGATAATGATCTAATAACACTAACTACGCTCGAAAGCCACAACGTCATTTTAAACAATATGATCAGTGCCGGGAATTCAACATCATATATTCATAGCAACTACATAGGTATTTCAATGAGCAGCAGTGATATTGTGCTTCGCAACAGTATTGTGGCCAACAATCACGCTATTGACGCATGGATATTTGATTATCAAAATAACCTGCCTGCCTTTGCTGACTACAATCTGGATATGAGCAATATCTTATTTATTAATAACATGATCACGCATACCTCTTGGGTGAATACTCCTATATATATGCAGAACAGATTTCAACAAATACAAATGAACAACTGCACGATCGCCAATAACACTACAAACCGTGGCATGACATCAGTATATGCAGGGGCAGATATCCGGAATCTCATCTCATACAATCCAGGCGCAACGACAGAACTGTTCCTCATGAACAATCTTAGTTCATTGAATCTTACCTTTGATGTAAGCGTAAGTAACAGCTTGTTCCGTGGCTCCCAAATCAACTGTAATTATCCAGACAGACTAACTACGGTTGATAACATCATGAGCTCTAATCCGCTATTCTTGGGGGAAGTAGAGCCTGGATTTACCATAGATCAACCGGAATACTATCAGCTTAGTTCGCTATCGCCCTGTATAGATACCGGCACACCTGATACCACAGGCTTGAATCTGCCCCAGATGGATCTGGCAGGGAACTACCGGGTTTGGAATGGCAGGATAGACATGGGCTGCTATGAATACGGTTCAGAGCCTGTGGGGATTGATGATCCAGCCTTGCCTTCTCCGCCAGATAGGATTTCAATATCTGCCTACCCCAATCCGCTCTTCAATACCAGCAAGGCAGCGGGAGTGTTTATCGAATTCACCTTACCCGGAAAGCCTGCTGCTCAGCCGGTTATTGAGATCTTTAATGTCCGCGGGCAGAAAGTAAAGACCATGCGGCTAACCGAAAGCTACAACAGCCTTATTCACAAAGCTGGTTTAGCAGGTGATGTAAAACAAAAAGGTGAGTTCTATTCCACTGTTTGGAATGGTAAGGATGATAAGAACAGACCCCTCGCTTCAGGAACCTATATTGTGAAGGTGAGGGCTGATAAAATGTTAGCTACCACGAAGATAACTATTATCAAATAGTCCAAGGACTATGGAGAGATAATGAAAACCTTTATCCGAAATCTGTTATCTCTGAGTACTGCTCCTACAAAAGGAACAAACGAAGCTCTATCCAAGCTACACCCTGACCTTCCCCAAGTTCTGACTGGCTATACGAGTGTAGAAGACTGGGGGA
>CAXZAB010000260.1:0-3199 GCA_964293715.1 uncultured bacterium
TATGAATTTGAAGATTACTGGAATGTAAATTTAGGCTTTGATTTTGCTTTTATGAATGCAGATATCACGCAAGAAACCACCATCCGCTGGACAGATTGGTCTCGCCAAGAGGTGGGAGCCAATGTGATCTTGCCCGATTATCGGCGCATTGCAGAGTGGGAGCTGGAAGGTCAGCAGATGAAGATCGGTGCAGCTTTCAGGCTGGGACCCCGCTTTGGTTTGGGTATGACCTATACTCCCGAAACCACCTTGGATCTCACAGGCACAGATTATGCCCGCAGAGATGCCTATCGCAATACCGGTCTGGACAGCACCTTTGTAGTTCTGGACGGGGATTATGATCTGCCCAGTGAAATGAGAATAGGCCTTAGCTATTTCCCGCGCAACATCATGAACACAGTCTTCAATATGGATGTGGAAATGGTGAAGTTTAGCGATACCATGGACTTCCTTGATGATACCTACAATTTCTATGTGGGAGTGGAACATCACATTATGAACCGCGTTCCTCTGCGCATGGGCTTCCAGGCTGTAAACAGCTATTTTCTGGAGACCAAGCCCGGAGTAAATGCTGCAGGTGAGGCTATCACACTCCACACGGCCAATAAAGTACTTACTCCCATGATCAGCGGCGGCTCCTCAGTGCAGCTGATTAAAAACGTCGTCCTGGACTTGGGCTTTGGCTATGCCTGGCGCGAGTATGAAGCTCTGGACCTCTTTGGTGATGCTTATTACAACGATAAAACCTATACCGGGTCAAGTTCCTACACCCTTTGGCCCAATCAATACATAAACCTTCAAAACCGTGGTTGGGAAAATCCCGACAAAGTGAAAGAAAACTTCATCACCCTGAATGCCGGCTTATCATTTAGCTGGTAACTATCCTTTAAGGGGGATAATGTGAAAAAATATATCTTAATGTCAGTGCTGATTTTGGCACTGAGCCTGAGCTTTGCAGAAGATTTACGTCTGGACATCATGTGGTCAAACGATGTTCATGGCGGGATCGATCGCTCTGAGGCCACCTTTATGAATCCGGAATTTCCTCCCCAATTGGGCGGAGGAGCTTCCGCTGCTTCTTTGATCAAATATGTGCGTGCCATGAACAGTAAAGATCGGGCTACTCTGCTCCTGGATGCCGGAGACTTTTTCCAAGGCCGTCCGGTGGGCACTGTGACCCAAGGACGCGCTGTAATAGAATATATGAATGCCGTGGGCTATGATGCCATGACCCTCGGAAACCATGAATTTGACATCATGCAGCCGGAATTGGAAGAAACGCTGGAAATGGCGAATTTCCCCATCCTGAGCTGCAATGTAATCGATACCAGAACCGGTGAAATCCCCTGGTATGCCTTTCCCTATACCATTGTAAACAGAATGGGACTGCGCATAGGTATTCTGGGCTTTACCACCACAGATACCAAACAGATGAGCTTCCCGGAAAATATCAAAAATATCGACTTTCTGGATGAGAAAGTTAGCGTAACAAAATATGTGAAGATCCTGCGGGAAGAAGAGAAAGTGGACATCGTAATAGTTCTGGGACATGCCGGCTTGCCTTATGACATTGAAAAAGTGTATCTGAGCCGCTACGACGCCGAAGGCACCCCTCTTTATGAAGAACGCCGTGCCCATTGGGGCTATGACGCTCAGGAAATCGCGCGCGAAGTGGAAGGCATCGATCTTTTTATCGGTGGCCATATCCACAAAGGCGTGCCCAAACCCTGGACCGATCCCGTCACTCACACCCTGGTAATCCAAGGCTATGCCTATGGTTCCGGAATGGGGCTCATTACCCTCACCATCGATCCTGAGACCAAGACGGTCAGCGGATATGAAACCCCGGCCCTGCGCGAAGGCGCTCTCATCACCTTGTTTGAAGATCAGTTTATTCCCGATCCCGAGGTCTCAAAAATGATCGAAGCTCAGGTAGCCATTGCCGAAGAAGGCATGGATGAGATAGTGGGCAGAGCCGGTGTGCATCTTTCCCGCACCAATGTGGATGCGCAATCTCCCATGGGAAATACCATCGTGGATGCCATGGCCTATATGGTGGATGCAGACTTTGCCTTCCTGAATCTGGGTGGCGTACGTGCCGAAATCAAAAACGGCCCCGTAAGCTATCGCGATATCTTTGAGGTAATGCCCTTTGATAATATGTTGATCAGCTTCAAATGCGATGGCGAAACCCTGAAGAAAATCATCGAAACCCGTGTGGAGGGCAGCCGCGCCGGACTCATAGTCTCCGGAGTAAACGTGGTCTATTCCCGCACCCGTCCCAGTTGGGACAGAGTAACCACTCTGAAGATCGGTGGCCAGCCCTGGGATCCCAACAAGATCTACACCGTGGCAACCACAGACTTCCTCATGCAAGGTAATGCCGGACTCGCTATGCTCATGAACATACCACATGATGATGTCACAAATCACAACATCAACCTGCGGGATGCCATAGTGCACTATTTCAAGCAAAAATCACCAATCAAGACCAAGATTGATGATCGCTGGAAACGCAGTGATGACTCCCCCATGGCCTCCTGGATGAAACAGTGAAAATCCTGATCGTGTATCACAGCCAGAGCGGAAATACCAAGGCCTTTGCCGAAGGTATTTCTGGCAAGCTTACTGCCTTGGGGCATGAGGTGAGTAGCTTTCAATTGGAAACTAAAGCGCCGGCTAAGATGACCTCTGTGCGACAAAAACAGGATATAGATTTTGTGAATCTGCCTGATCCACAAGGCTATGATACTCTGCTTTTTGGCGGACCTATCTGGGCTTGGGGTCCATCTCCGGTAATCATAGCAGCCATCCGCAAAATGGGGAAACTCACCGGCAAGACCTGCCTGCCCTTTGCCACCATGGGCTTTACTGGAGGCAAGACCGCGCTCCGCTATATGTCCCGTGAGCTCGGTACCAAAGGCGCCAAAGTGCTGCCCGGTGCGATCTGCAAACATATGTTTCACAACCTTGATAACGAGATAGAGAAAGAAGCGGCGAAAATCGCTGTTTTGCTCAGATAAACAATAAATAATCAGGCCGGAAGCAGGTGTAATAACCCGCTTCCGGTTTTTTTGCTAAAACCTTTCCCCCGTAGCACTGTCTTTAGACGGTGCGTGTCCAAGCTTTGTAAAGCATTCATCAAAAAACAGATACAGCACGCTGACACTCGCTGATCTCGCAGATTTGTACGGCCAAA
>CAXZAB010000261.1:0-3175 GCA_964293715.1 uncultured bacterium
AGTATAGCCAGCGATCTGAAGGAAAACTATAGGAATCTGATGGAAACTGAACCGGCCAAGGAGCAAAAGAGAAGACGTAAGACTATTGTGGAGCATGTATTTGGCACCATAGCTAACATGATGGGATACAATGGCTTCAAAGCCCGAGGCAAGCGAAAAGTAGAAGACGGGCTCTCCCTATATGCCTTTGCATACAAATCAAGCGTTTGTGGAATCTGATGAACCCAGCCAAGCTGCCTATGAATATTAGGAAACGTCGTGTACTTTGTCTTAATCATTTTATTTCTTAGCTCTTTCGCAGTATATGGACTCGTATTAGGCTTTATTATGACGATCTGATGCTCAATTTGCGGGATATTATGCACGAACTGGCTTCATGGCCAAAACTAAAGGTCTTCCAGCTCTCTGGTGGGATTTAGTTTTCTCACAAGCTCTGAAGACAGTGCTACGGGTGCTTAGATCAATTCCTCATACCCAAAGGGAAAGGATTTATCTAAGGACTCTGTTTCAGAAAGCCCGATCTGAGGAAACTTGTCAATCAGCAGGCTGAAGGCCATTACCAGCCGGTGATCGTTTTGCGTATCCAGGACTATTGGCTTCCTATCCTTTTCCAGGGGTACAAAATCATCTTCGAGGGGGTAGATCGTGAGCTGATCTTGATCCAGCTCATATTTTGCCCCGATCTGATCAAAGGCTGCGAGTATTCCGGAGACACGGTTACTTTCTTTGTGCGCCAGGCGTTCAATATTGAGCAAAGTACTGCGTCCTTCACAAAAAAGGGCCAAGATGCTGAGCACCGGCATGAGATCAGGACAGTCTTTGAGGTCAAAACTGTAGCCTGTAAGCGTGGCAGGGCGGATTTTGACGTAGGTTTTTCCTCTTTGCACGATGGCTCCCATTTGTTTGAGAAAGTCCAGGATCATCTCATCGGCCTGCTTCAGTCCTTTTCTGAAGTAGATGGGGATGCTCAGGCCTTGGGGTGTGAGGGCTGCCCGGGCAGCGTAGTAGGCCACGGTGGAAAAGTCTGAATCCACTTTGAATCTTCTGGGCAGGCGCATACTCTGGACGGGAATATGAATTTCCGGCCCGGTGATCTTAGTTTGTAGGCCAAAGAGCTTCAGCATTTGCAAGCTGAGGTTGATATAGCTTTGCGAGACCTGAAAGGGGCTAAGCTCCAGCGTGAGATCGCTTTGCATAAAGGGAGCGGCCAGAATCAAAGAACTGGCATATTGGCTGCTGATATCTCCCGCGAGATTGTAGGTGCCTCCCGAGAGCTGACAGCCGGTGATGCTGAGCAGATTCTTGCCCTGTAGCGAGATCTTGGCACCCATCGCCTGCAAGGCCTGGCTGAGCGGGGCGTAACCCCTCTCCAAAAGGATATCCGAGACCCAGAGCTGTGAGGTGATTCCGGACAAGCTGGCCAGAAAACTGAGCCAAAAGCGGAAGCCGGTGGCGTTATATTGAAAAGTATAATGATGCTCAGACTCTGTAAAAAGCCTCTCATCAAAGAGCAATTCGCGCCTGGTGCCAGTCCCTGTAATCCGGTAGCCAAAACTGGTGAGCGCACCTTCCAACTCTCGCAGATCCCCACAGGGATTGTAGTTATAGATGCTCAGATTTCTCCTATTATACGCCATCAAGAGCATCAGGCGCTGTAGGATGGATTTTGACCCAGGAATTTTCACAAGCATCCTCCTTGATTTTTTTGCTATCTTCGCTCTTGACAAAATCCTGTCAAGACTAAATTTGGTGAAAACTCTAATAATAAGGAAGTCTCATGAGAAATCGTCCCTCCTGGCAACAGTATTTCATGCGCATGGCTTTTTTGGCCTCCACCCGCAGCACCTGTTTGCGCAGATCCGTAGGCGCTGCTTTGGTAAGAGACAATCAGATCATCTCCACCGGCTATAATGGCAGCCCCAAAAACAGCCCCCATTGCGTGGATGTAGGCTGTCTGAGGCAAGAGCTCAATGTGCCCCCGGGCGAAAAGCATGAGCTGTGCCGCGGTGTACACGCAGAACAAAACGCCATCATTCAAGCCGCCATCAATGGCAGCAGCACCAGAAATGCCGTCTTGTATTGCACGCATCAACCCTGCTCCATCTGCGCCAAAATGATCGTCAATGCAGAGATCAGGCAGGTGTTTATCGCCAATGCTTATCCTGATGAGCTCTCCCGTGAGCTGTTTCGCGAAGCCGATGTGGAAGTGATTCTGTTTGATCATGAAACCGGCGTGAGTAAGAGGATAGTCTAGCGATGTTAAAGAAGTTCTCCGTAAAAGATTTGATTCTGATCGCAGCCTTGGCAGCCATCGGGATCGCGATCAAACCCATTGTGGGTCCGCTTGTCAAGATGATCTCCACCCCCTTGGGCATACCCGGTGGCTCTTTTGCCGGCGGTTTTTATATGATGTGGCTGGTTCTGGCCGTGATGATGGTAGGCAAAGGCGGGAGCGGCACTATCTTTGGTATTTTGCAGGCGATAGGGGTGATGATCTTTCCCTTTGCCGGAAATCAAGGCGCAATCTCGCTTATCACCTACACCATTCCCGGACTTTTGGCAGATCTCATCTTTTTCCTGTTTCTCTATCGCAAGCATCTGGCAGCCCATCTGGTGATGTGCGCAGTGACCAATATGGCGGGAGCGGTGCTCTCGGCAGTGCTGATCTTCCGGCATCCGCCTTTGATTTTAATAGGAATTGCGTCTATAGCCCTAGCCTCGGGCATTGTAGGGGGCTACTTAAGTTACAGCATCTATATCAGTTTAAAGAAAATGAGGATAATATGAAAGTATATTTAATAATGATAATCGCGTTGTGCCTGATGGCACCGCTGTGGTCCTTGATAATAGTGGATAATCAGGGTGTAAGCCATGAATATCCCTACGAGACCTTTTTCCGCATCCAAGGCAAAGAATTTGAAACTACCAAAGAACTGGATGGCGAGACCATTACCACCACCTGGAAAGGCATCCGCTTTGACAAGTGGCTGGCGGAACAAAAGCTGGGCGACTTTGCACAGATCAAGTTTATTTCAGGCGACCGCTATGAAATGGTGTATAACCGGGCAGAGTGGGATACCCTGACCTCTTGGCTCGCTTATAGCCAGGACAACGAGATCTTTCCCAAGGAGCAATTCCGGATAATTTTCCCGCATCTATACGCTCAAAACTGGGT
>CAXZAB010000262.1:0-3149 GCA_964293715.1 uncultured bacterium
CACATAGGACAATTTGCTAAATTCATGTAACCACCTCGATAATCTTAAAGTCATAATTCAATATTATGAATATCTGTCAAGCGATATCTTCAAGATTATTAAAATAGACCTTGATAATGTTAATTTGACGTTGTGGGGAAGAGGTGTCCTATGGCATTATATTGAGAATGCCGCCGATATATTGGCGAGGCTGTTCAAAACTGGAAGCCATACATCGGGCAAGCAAGACTCAGGCCAAGCCTTGGCAACAGTCTCGATTTTAATGCGTTTTCAACTCGAGATGACTCGAAACTCTGAGTCATCTCGAGTCGAAAACATGTTAAAAGCAAATTGAAGGCACAGGGTTTGAGCCCATGCGATATAAGGTTCTGTCACTTTGGGCGGAAAGGCTGTTGCAGAGATGCATCCTCATTCTTCAGTTCAGTGCAGAAGGCACACAGTTAGCTATCAAGCAATGCCATACTTACGGATGAATCCTTAGATAAAATGAATACCAGACCCAAAATCGCACATTGCTATAAAGAATCTAATGGCTGGAACGAAATTTGCATCATTTATGAGTCAATAAATAAAATTCTTCGATAGGAGCAAGAAATGTTAAAAAGTTATTGGACTCGGCTCTGCCTGATTGGGCTGATTATCTGCTGTGTTGCTCTCTGTCATGCTCAGGGTGAAAACATAAGCCACTGCAGCACCTTTATGAAAAGAATAGACACTATCTCAGGCTTTGCGTCATCGGGACAGTATACTTATGTGCTGGGCAGGAATTCTGTCAGAGATCAATTTATCAATATTTACGATGTGTCCGATATTATGAATATTGAGTTTGTGTCTACTACGGCCTTGGAGATCTATGACAATACCTTATATCATGCAGTATTAGTCCATGGGAATTGTCTTTTCGTGTTCAGAGATTTTGGAATGGTTATATGTGATATCAGCCAACCCATGAATCCAGTTTTGGTCTCTGAGCTGGCTATTAACGGTAATTACCAAGAATCTGTCTTGTATGCAGATCACCTTTTAACTCTTTACAACCGCACCCTGATCGCTTGGGATATCACTTCTGATTCCCAGCCCCAGATTGAAGACTATTTCGTATATCCAGAAGCCACTGCCTTATACCTGAGTGGTTCAAATGCTATTTTAGGCACTAATGGCACCCAATACTCAGTGGTTGATGTTGCTGACCCCTCCAATCTGCAATCACTTGGAATAAATCAGAATCCCGTCTCTGGCGCACAAAAAGGCGTTAGTGGCAGCAATCTTTTTTTTCTCGGCCAATATGATAGCGCTGTGCAAATCTATGATGCCTCAGTAGTGTTAGAGCCGATTTTGATAGGTTCCGTAGGCAGTGAATACCAAGGTAGGGTAGCAGATCTGGTGGTACAGGGAACCAAACTGGCGCTGGTGTATACCGATGAGTGGCCTCAACCTCACCATATCGACTATTCGTGTACTATATTCGAGGTGGAGGATCCCACCAGTCCTATCTTAATCCATAATGACGGATTATCTAATATTAGTAATTTTTTGGGTGATGGTGGTCACAGATTGATTTTGAGTAGCTCTCTGAGCTTTCAGTTTCTGGATTTTACTCAAAGCCAATTCTTGGGAGAAAATATCTTCAATTCCGGCATATCACAAGTCGTCGCTAACGATACTCATGCCTTTACATATGCTTCTGGATGCGGAGTATCATCCATCAACCTCAGTTATCCTTTTTCCCCTTTTATAGAAGATCAAATATACATTCCCGATCTGATGGCCATGTGTCTTAATGGAAATCTGCTGGTCACATCTCAAGGCCATTACTATGAAAATGACAATTACTGGAATTACTCGGGGAACGTCGTAAAACTGTATGATGTTTCAAACCCCGGCAATATCCAGACGATCGAAACTTTATACTGCTGCGGTTTGTCTTATCCCACCCGGGAAATCCGGACAGCGGATGACAAAGTAGTGCTGTTTAATGGCTTTGGCGGAGTGGAAATCTATGACATCAGCAGCCCTGGGGAGCCCAATCTGAATTTATATCTCTCAGATGAGTCTGCTCACATCAGTGGGATCTTGGAAGACAATTACCTGTACTCTGGACTCTATGCTTCAGGAGAAGGATTCTGCGTAAAGATATATGACATTGCAGACCCCGATGCTCCGATTGTGCTAAGCTCTGTACCCGTTAATTTTAAGATTAAGCGTATCCAAAAGTCTGGTCATTTGCTATTCGTGGGAGGTGGAGGTCAAGCGATCAAGATCTTTGACGTTACAGATCCCTTGGCCCCAATAGAGTATGGGAGTATTCAAGTATCCGAGGTTCTGGATTTCGAAATACGTGATCAGGCTCTCATTATGCTCTTGAGAAATCCACAAAATGTATATTCACTAGCTATATATAAAATCACCAATCCTTTACATGCGATTCTGGCTGGATCCTACTCCTTGGAACTTAGGTCAGAGTGCCTAGCCCTTTCCGGCAATTATGTTCTGGTCGGATCTTGGCACGCTGATTTATATGATTGCTCCGCTGCCTATGATATCTGCGAGACCTCAGTGCAAGATCAGGAACTGGTTCCTTCAGCGTTCCGGCTGTCCTGCTATCCCAATCCCTTCCGTAAAAAGGTGAATATTGATTTTGATCTCCCGGAAGGTGGGATGCTTGCGCTTGATCTCTACAATGTCAGAGGTCAAAAGGTTAAAAGCCTGGATCCGGCATATCATAGCAAAGGTGTAAACACTGTTTACTGGGATGTTCAGGCAGATCCTGCTTCTGCGCTTCCGGCTGGTATTTATATCTTGAAAGCCAAATCTGGAAGCTACAGCCCCATTACCAGGTTGGTTTTGCTAAAATAGGAACAAATGATTATAGCTTGCCTTAAAGCCTTTTTGTAAAAGGTTTTTTGAAGCATAACCCAAAGAGTGGGGGAGAGCATCAGGTGTCGTCCTCTGCTACGCTCCGGACTAAATGTGGTGTTTCACCGTTCCCCAGCAGTCACCTGCTGGGCTATTGGGATTCGCCTTTCGTCCTCCGGATTAATAATCATCCCCTCTAATAGCTCTATTCTGCTGGAAGGCTACGAAGCCGCCAGGACCTTAAACCCAAATAATGCAGTAGGGTTTTCTCAGTCCCCATTTTGGGACTGATT
>CAXZAB010000263.1:0-3092 GCA_964293715.1 uncultured bacterium
CCCGGTGATCGTGCTTCCCCCGCTCGCTCTGGGATAGAACCCATCCAATCCTGCCGCCTCATGTATCCTGGCAAAATAGCCGCTATCCGGAACGTTATTGGCTTCGCCATGGGCGATAAACTTCCTGTATGCGGCTGAAGGAGTGTCGTCCAAAAAGGCTCCCGGGCTGGCATAGGCGTCTAATCGATTCACTGTATTAAAGTCCAAGACAATGCCATCCAGCCACTGCCAAATGTGCCCGTATGGTGACTCAATGCCTCGGTAGCATGGAATCACATCAGTCCAATACAAATCATTGGTTCCATCGAAAATCGGCAAACCAGCACCTTCGCCGTAGATATCCTTCAGGGGTACATTCCCGCTGCCATTGCCCAGACTCTCCGTCCCACCAGTGGGCACGATAGGCAGATATGCTGAGCTGCCACCCGATACCGATGCAGCCCATCTTGCGGGGGTAAGATTGCTCAGGCCGCCAGCATTGTCGCCGGCCAGTGCTCCTTGCGAATTGAAGGTTCCGTATTCCACCAGAAATAGCAACTGGATTGCGCTCCAGAGGCTCCAATCTGTTAGCCGCCATGTGGAATCGTCTGCGTTCCCGTCTCTGTTCCTGGCTGCCTCCCGGAACTCCGCCCTGGTACCTTGCGCTACAGGGAGTCTTCCCTTTACGGAAGCGAGCTTAGGGGCTGCTTGGTAACGCAACTGTCGCTCATTGGTTGCTATACGCTGATGAACGGCGTTAGGGGTACCCTCATAGTCATAGTAGTCCAGATATTGGTCACCAAGTTGCAAAACGCCTTCGTATGCGCTCATATACCTGAACGGCACCTCAGTCTTTTTTCCGTCTATGATCTTGAAAAACGCTGGATGCACAGTATAGCCCGCCTTGGGGCTTGGCGATATCCACCACTCCATTTCGTCTGGACTGGATTCTGAATATACCGCTTTCTGAAAAAACCTCGGGATTTCCACCATCACCTGACCGTCAGTGCCATCAAGCTTGGCGGCTGTGCCATCTGCCTTTTTCGTGGAGTCAGTAGGGTGCAGGTAATACGCAACGCTATTCTGCGGCTTAGCGGGGTCAGCTATGGTATCCGGTATCACACATCTGCGCATCCGGTTCTGCACCGTGCACTTCGCGGCAATTTCGGGATTCCAGGCCAACGCTCCGTTGACACCATTATACTCCTCCAGAGCCCCCAGGCGATCATATCGCCCAGCCCCAACGCTCGGAGGCAGATTAAAATTAAAGCGAAGTCCGTAGGGCTCCGCCCCCAATATGTTTGCATTCCCCAACCTCTGCCTAAGCTCCAGTCTCATCTTTAAAACCCGTAAACCACCAGCACCATCGTGCTGCCAGCCGCTATTGTGATCTTCGTGAAATGGCTGATATATGTCCACCCGTCCGGGCACACCCCATTCAGCTTGCTCAGGTTCACGCCCACACCATTGATTTCATAGCTTGTTGCATCATTCGGGAAGGCAGCCCCAAAGATGCTGATCCCCCCAAATGTCCCCACCAAAGCCGTTCCTGCTCCGCAGACCTGGCCATTATCCGGCATGCTCTGTATGGTTTTCTTTGCTACACTTCTTTTTGCTTTTGCTTGTGCCATTTTATTGCTCTCCTTCTTTTTTCTTGCGCGAAGACTTCGGTGGGATCTGCCCATTATTGATCCAGTTCAGCTCCACCTTCGTCATGTAAGCATCTATTTTATGGTCGATGAGTTGTTCGATTTTATCGAAGCGCTCATCTATCTGTGTGTGAATAGCCTCGATGGTTGAGCTCTGGCACTTCACGCAGTTTTCGCGGATAGCTCCGACTTCCCTTTTCAGTGCCTGAATGTCTGCCCAGGCGGTTTTGAAAAGCCAGGCCATCACTCCCGCATAGAGCCCGAAGAGCACGAAAAATGTCTTGATCGCATCAGGAGTCATCTTGTCCCCCATATTCGAAAAAATGCCCGGCGGCAAGGCACACCGCCGGGCTGTCTGGAGGTACATGTCGGGGTACTGTAATGTAATTTCATCCGTTCCTCACACGCAAATATTCGGCCAGCTCCATCACGATCGCCTGAAAGGACTTCAGCAGAGCAGTGTGCTCTTTTTCGATCATGAAGTCAGTGGCTTGGTCTAAAAACTTCACTATGTAATTGCACAGCTCTTTGGCTGGCTCTTCACGTTTCTGCTCTTGCCGGATCAGCGACACCAGGCTTTGCAGCGCCGTGTCTGCAGGGCTCTCTGCGTAGGCCTTGAGCGCTGTGATTAACGCCTTGCGCCGGGCTATGGAGATATCGCGATCCAGCTTACGCTCTTCGCTTTCCAACTTGTCCCACTTGCCAGCCTTGATCCACCGGCTCATCGTGATAGGGCTACACCCCACCATGGTAGCAAGCTCCTTAGGGCAAGTCTTGCCGCCGATAAACAACTCAAAGGCTGTTTCTTTTTTCTCTCTGTACGCTTTGCTATTGGCCATGTGCCAAGCTTCGCTCTGCCAAAGATCCCGTCAAATCCACCTGCCCACTCCTGCCACAGTATCGTCTGGACACAAAAAAGCCCCGGCACTTACCAGGGCATTTGATTCGTTGTCTTATCCTGTTCTATTCATCTTCAGGCCTCACTTTTCGCCGCTCCAAATACTTAGTGATCTCCGCTCCCTTCACCCGCAGCGCCCGCCCGCATGGTCTAAACGCCGGCAGGGGATCATCCATATCCCGTATCATCCGGTACACTGTGCTGATGTCCACTGCCAGCCGCTTTGCTATCTCGTCCGGGCGGTAACTTCTATCACTCTTGAAAAGCTCGTTTGTGCTCATAAGTCAATTTCCATTTGCCCGGCATCGATAAGCTCCTTTTCAATGATAGCCAAAAGCTTATTGTCCTCATCCTGGACACTTGAGTTTGTCTTCATTTGCCTCTTAATGGCTTCCGTAATCTTGTCATACGAGTATAGAAGAGCAGCCTCTTTTGATCTAAACACAGGGACAATGTCCGGGAGGAAGCTCATCGGCATTGCGTTGCCAAACCAGCAGCCGCCGATATCCCAAACACAGCCATAGTGTTTCCCGTTTGTGTAAAGTTCAATTTCCACAAAAGCCCTG
>CAXZAB010000264.1:0-3062 GCA_964293715.1 uncultured bacterium
TAATTACAAAAAGTCTTGACGCTTTATCCAAAGTCCATTTTTTTGACTCTTAAACGTATTTATTGAAGCAAGCACAAGGAGCATAGAATGTCAAGATCAACACACAAACTCTTATTTATCAGCATAATGCTGCTTATTGCCGCCGTGGCCTTTGCCACGAGCGCGGCACCCAAAACAGTAAGTAATTCAAACCTGTTGGAAGAAGGCGACATCCTGGCAGAATATGATGGCGGTCGCATCTTAAGATCCGATTTGCGGGAAAAGATTGCAAAAATTCCAGCTATGCATCAAGCCCGGTTTCATACCATGGAAGGTCATCTGCAGGTATTGGATATCATGTGTACTGAAGAAGTATTTTACCAGAAAGCCCTGGCTCTGGGCCTTGATAAAAGCCCTGAAATGCTTGAGCGGCTGAATGATCTGGAAAGACGCCATTACCTTCAGGAATACTACAAACGCCACGTAACCGATGTGGTGACTATCGAAGAAAATGACTTGGAGGATTTTTACAATGAAAACCTCAAGTCCTTCTATATGAATCCCAATATCACCATTGAGTACATTCAAACAGCCACAGAACAGGACGCCCTGGATGCCATCGCTGAACTGAATGCAGGAACCAGCTTTGCCAAAGTTTCTGATAAATACAACCAAAACACTTATGCCCTCGGCCTCAAAGGCAAGATTAAAAACATCCGTCTGAACGGGAATATCCCCGGAGTGGGCAACGACCTTGAGTTAGAAGGATATATTTCCCAAAGCACTGTCGATCAAACCAAAATCAACGGCCCTTACCAAACCGAAATGGGCTGGCACATCTTTCGCACCACGGAATGGGCGCCCGGACGCCAAAAAGAATTTGCCGAAGTAAGACCGGAAATTGAACAGCGCATACGTCCTATCAAGGAACGTGAAAAGCTGGAAGTGATCCGCGAACAACTTAAACAGAAATATGACGTGCATATCCTTGACGGAATAGTGGCAGCTATTGATCTGCAAAACCGTCAAAGCAACGAAGGGGTCATGTATAATGTGGTGGTAAATTCACCCAACAAAGAACTGGTCTATACCATCCAAGGTGTTCTGGAGGCTTATGATAAGATCAGCCCTCAGGAACAGATGTTTTACATGAAAGGTGAGGGTGCCAAAGCTTTTGTCGATCAACTGCTGATTCAGGACCTCTTTCATCTTGAAGCCAAGAATCTGGGATATGCCCAGTATTTTGAGAATAATGAAGACTACCAGATGATGCGGCACAACTTCATTCTGCGCGGTACTTTTGAGAAATTGGTTTTGGATTCGATCGATGTCAGCAATGAAGAGGTCGCTGAGCGTTATGAGCTGGATAAAGAAAAATATGCCCAACCCGCAAATCGCAGTATTCAAGTGCTCTTTTTTGACGATATGAAGACCGCCAACAAAGCCCGGCGCAAATTCAGATCTGCCCACCGCAAGAATAAAGAGAAGGCCATGAACAAAGTGGTCGAGAAATATTCCACCAAACCCGCTAAATCAGTCTATGAAAATCAATATGATAACGGTGTGGTTACCGGCTTGGCACAGGACGAGAATTTCTCTTCACTGATCTGGGACAACCCCGTGGGCTATCTTTCTGATGTGTTCACCACTGCCAATGACCAGATCGTGTTTTTCCGCACCATCTCCGAGATACCAAAATCTTACCGTCCTCAATTGGAAGTGGAACCCCGCATCTATAATGCCATCAAGCAGGAAAAAGAATTGAGCCAACAGGAGAAGGTGGCCGAAGAACTCTTTGTGGAATTTAATCTGATTAAATATCCTGAGCGGATCAGACTCAATGTGAGCGCCGAGCAACTCTTTGAATTTGCCGATAACGCAGCCCGGAACCGCAATTATAAGGATGCCATCACTTTCTACGATCAGATCGTGCAATCCCATGCCAATGGTGTGGACGACTACAAAGCCCACTTTATGAAAGCCTTCCTGGTAGCCGAAGAACTGAAGAATGAAGATTTGGCTCTGGAGCTTTTCAGAAGCTTCCTGACGCGCTTCCCCGAAGGTGACCTGCATGAATCTGCCCGCTTTATGATCGATAGCCTTGAGGGTAAGCTCGACGGCTTTGATGAATTTGAATAAATCTAACGCAGATCTTTAATCTGTATCATATAACGTGTCCCAAAACTCTTGTTTGAAACGGAGTTTTGGGACATTTTTTTCACCGTGGCGCTGGCTTAGCCGGCGGTGTGATTGACTTCAAAACTTGTAAACAACAGTCACACGGTTCTTGCGGATTGGACAGATTGACACGGATAAAGAGCCTGGTATCTAATGGATCAGGCGCCAGACAATCCCAAAGCCTGCTGAAGCCAGCGTTACGGACGCACTTTCCTTATAGCCTCTGTCTCAACCCAGCCGCTGTTGCCATCCGGCAGGCGCACCATACTCCAGTCCTGTTTGCTGTCTTCTACTATCAGGATCAGAGCTTCATGGATTATAGCCACTCTTTTTGCCTTAGGTTCCGCTTCTGCCCTCAGCTCCGCCTGGCTTTGGATGAGCACCGCTTTGCTGTTGTGGGTTTGGCGGTAGGCTTTGGTGGCTAAAAAGGCGATTGAACTCAGCAGCATAAAGAGGCAGATGCCAAAGATCAGGCTGGGCAATCCCCGCTCCTTATCTGGAGCGTAGTGCATCAGCCAGGAGAGGCTCAGAGCACTCATCAAAAGTAGGATCAGAGTCAAGACCGCCATCCGGTTCACATTCAAAAAATCATAGACTTCCCAGAATATTCTCACTAAAAAGAGGCGCTGCGGATACAGCTGGCGATCCTGCGAAAGCTCAATTACATACTCCAGATTTTCCTTGGCCGGTTTGTGTGCTGAATCCAGGTTCAGGGCTCTAAGGAAATACAAATTTGCCATACCGCTTTGACCCAATTGCCAGTAGGTGACTCCGAGATTGTAATATAGATCGGCATTTTGGATGCCTTGCTCTTCCAGGGCTTTGAACTCGTCAAATTCGCTGGCATAGAGGCCGCCACAGACCAGGACAGCCAAGATCAGGATAGTCCGGATTGCTTTCATTTG
>CAXZAB010000265.1:0-3053 GCA_964293715.1 uncultured bacterium
CAAAAGCTGAGCGGTGGCGAGCAAAGACTATTGCTGTTTGCCATCTGCCAGGCTATGGGTAGCTCCATTTTGCTCTTTGATGAACCCGAAGCCGGCCTCTCTGTGGGCTCGATGCGCCTCTTGATAAAGTGGTTGGAAGAGCTGAGGGCAGAGGGCAGGATCGTGATCATCGCCACTCATAACCAGGAACTGATTGATCTGGCAGACCAGACAATCAAGCTTTAAGTAAGATAGATGTTTGAACTGCAAAACCTCAGTTTTTCCTATCCGGGCCGTAAGCCCCTTTTTCAAGACTTTTCAATGAAGCTGCCTTTGGGCCAGAATTACCTCTTACAAGGAGAGAATGGCTGTGGTAAGAGCACTTTGATGAAGCTCTTGAGTGGGAAGCTGAAGCCGCTATCCGGAACTCTCCAGCAGCCTTCCGCCTATTTCTATCTGCCGCAAGAGGTGGAAAAGCGGATTTTGGGCATTAATTTGTCTCAGGATCTAGAGCTTTGGGAGATGGCGGGACTTGATCTCACTGCGCTTAAAAGCCATCCCCTGGTAAAGAACTTTCCGGATGAGTATTGGGAATTGCCGCTGCGTGAGCTCTCTCAAGGCAGCAAGCAGGCTTATATGCTGAGCATCGCATTTTGCCACAAGAGCCACTATCTGCTTTTGGATGAGCCTTATCCCGCTTTGGATAAAGAGCGCATCCAGATTCTTTCCCGCGAGCTGGGGAAGAGGCAGGGTATGCTGGTGGTGAGCCATTACAAGCCTGAATTCGCCTTTGATAAGGTCCTGCAATTGCAGGAGGGCAAGCTGCTATGAAAGCGCTTACGCACCCTCTGTCTTTCATCGTCTTGTGCATCTTTTACAGCAGTATGTCCATAGCCCTGCAGCGCCCTGTGCAGCTCGTTTGGCTGATGCTTTGGGCCTGGCTTTTGGATTGGCGTGAGGGACCTGCAGCATTGTTGGAAAGACTTTTAGGGCTGAAGAAGATTCTCTGGCTCTTGGTTTCGGTGGGCATCATCCAAATCATTTTCCGCAGAGGCGGAAATGTCCTCTTCGCCATCGGTCCCTTTAAAATCTACAGTACGGCGGTGAATTACAGCCTGATGATCACCCTGCGCCTCATGGTTATTTACTTTTGCGGGCGCAGTTTAACCAAATTGGATTTTAGCGGTTACCGCGCTGCCTTCAGCAAGATCCATCTGCCTGAGGAGCTGTCTTTTATGGTCTCTTACATGGTGCACCTCATTCCTCAGCTGGGCGCACGCTTCAAAGAGCAAATGGCGGAATTAAACGAACGCGGCCTGAAGTTGAGCAAGCTGAAACTGAAGGCCAAGCTCACCGTGTATAAGATCTTAGCCTTATCGAGCCTGGCGGACATCATTTTGCAGAGCGGACAGCAGGCCATCGCCCTGGAGCTGAGAGGTTTTCGCAGCAGTGGCAAACGCAGCAGTTTGCATATCCTTGAGTTTGATCTCTGGGATTTGGGCATCCTGATGGTCTTGATTTTACAAGGGATAATTCTCTTTAGAATTCTATAGTTAGCTAGTATGGCATGGAAATTGCATACTATACGTAAAGATATGAAAATAGATAAACAAAGAAATTCGAAGGCAAGCCCTGAAGACATAGAATGGGGCGAGCCCGCACAAGAAAATAAACGCAAGCCAATATATATTGTTGCGGTTTTACTGCTGCTATTTGTGGTAGTAGGGATTCTGAGCAGCCATCAAGGCGGCAGATCCTCCCGGAATCGTATCCGGATTTTGGAAGCAGAAAACCATCTGCTGAGAGCCAAAGTGGAGCAGTATGCCACTACTGTCGATTCTATTTACAGTATGCTGGATTCCTTGGGGCTGACGCAACAAGACAAAAAGGATTATCCTTATTACAGTGGTGGCGCGACCAATGACATCGGCTATTCCCGCGATCCCCGTTTGAAACTGGGCATGGAAAATCTGGAGCAGAAACTCTCTGAAATTTTGGCTTATGTAGAGCCCCAATTCCCCTTTTTTGCGATGCCTGGTTTGGAAGGGCTTGAGCCAAGGGGCGATGTACCTTCTATCTATCCCACTTTTGGCAGGATTTCAGATGCCTGGGGTTCACGCATTCATCCCATCACCAAGAGTCTGGAATTTCATCATGGCATCGATATCTCCAATGAAACCGGGACCCCGATCTATGCCACAGCCTCCGGAGTGGTGCACAAAGCCGAATATACCAGCGGTTATGGCAAACATCTTGTGATCAATCATGGCAATGGTTACAAAAGCCTGTATGCACATCTTTATAGCGCCAAAGTCAAAATAGGCGAGAGTGTGGGCAAGGGTCAAATCATTGGACTGATGGGAGATACCGGATATTCTACCGGCCCCCATTTGCACTATGAGGTACATTACAAAGAGAGCAAATTGAATCCGGCGAATTTCCTGAACCGGACTCAACACTATGCCACCCGCTAAAACCTGCGCCTGGCTGATCACCAACCACGCACCGGGGCAGATAGTCTCCGGATATGAAAACATTGTTGGCGATATTATCGCTGTGGATAAAGGCCTGCAGTGGGTGCATTATCTGGACTTAAGGCCCGCTTTGATCATCGGTGATCTGGATTCCCTGGATCCCAAATTCCTGGATTTTTATCCCGATACTCCCATCATCCGGCACAAGTCTGAGAAAAACGAAACTGATACCGAATTGGCTATCGACTGGTGCATAGAACAAGGCTATCAGAAGATCGTGATTTGCAATGATATGCAAGGCAGGTTTGACCACAGTGCCGCCATCGTCCAAAACCTCATTACTGGTCACCGGCAAGGGATCAGCATTCACGTGGAAAGCGGCAGACAAAGATTTTTCTTTTTGGGAGCGGAGAATGAGGTTTCGGCTAAAAAAGGTGATCTGCTGTCATTGATTTCATATAGCGAGGAAAGCCATTTTATAGAGTCCACAAACCTGAAGTATCCGCTTACGAATTTGATTTTGCATCAGCATCAGAGCCGGGGAATCAGTAATCTGCTCTTGGCGGATCGATGTACGATTACGCTGAAGAGCGGATTGGT
>CAXZAB010000266.1:0-3040 GCA_964293715.1 uncultured bacterium
CTTGAAGATCTGCTCAAATTAGGTGGAGAATAGAGAAAACCCGTCAAGCATTATTAGCCTGGCGGGACTTTGTTATTTTTGGAAGAATATTTCTTCGTAACCGTCACGAGTAAGGTAAAGCACACTTAGTTCAATATCTAAGTGTCGTGGATTGTACTGATGAATCATCTGTTCACCTATTATCCGCATATTGGCCAAGATTGAGTACTTAGTTACTTTGCCTTGAAATACTGCTAATCTACCTAGTCGAAATAGAAATTCTTGATATGTTCGTCCTGAACCAATAGGATGCTTTTCTAAATCGCTTGTAAACTTAAAATCAATATGCCATACTTCTTTTCCTTTGGTCGCAACAATATCACCCAGAGAGCCATGAGGCTGTTTTTCAACTGTATAGCCATGATGAATTAATGATGGGGTAATACGAGCTATTGCTTCCTCTTCAAACTTTCTAGCTCTTTCGATTAAATCGGATCTGTCTGCAACATTGAAGCTGTTTCTCTTATGGATATTTGGCGAAGTATAATCTTGGTCCAAATCTGTAAAGTAGCCTGTAGAAACCCCCAAGGCTTCTGCAAGTGTCGGTATCTTGCTATATGGTAGGTTTTTAATACCACCTGTTTCATAACGTTGAAGAGTAGATTTGCTCATACCAGTCTTTTCTGCTAATTGTTGATATGTTAAATCAAGGAATAGCCTTCTGGAACGAAGCCGCTTCCGCAATTCTTGAATTTCCTGATCTGTTAGTGATTTGTTGGGCATGATAATCCACCTCTCTTTATATAAACCTTAACTTCCTGAAATTATACCACTAAAAAATTTTGATCCTCATACTAAGACGCTCATAGCCCATGAATACAGCCTTTTAGGGTTGAATTCATGGGACATTTGTTATATAATATTTAGTATGAAATAACACTAAAGGAAGTGCTTGAATGTATCTTGATTGTGTCGTTGATGTACCCGATATTCCGGGGAAAATTACTCACCAGAAAAAGAAAAACGCGGTCTATATCGACTTCGAATATGAACGGATCTACTACCCTGAGCGCAAGTACACCATTCCCAAACGAGTCACCATCGGCAAACTGGATTCGGACAATCCAAAGCGAATGGTGCCCAACGAGAATTTTCTGAAGTATTTTCCCGAGGTTGAACTTCCGGTCAAAAAGGGCACAGTTCGAAGAAGCTATACCCTCAAGGTTGGGGCATTCCTTGTCCTGCAGCAGATCGTTGTAGCCTATAAACTGCCAGCCCTGCTGGATCGGTACTTTAACTCTCCTGATCTGGGCCTGTTTTTGGATCTGGCGATCTACTCGATCATCTGTGAAAACAACGCCTCGCAGTATTATCCCGACTATGCTTACAACCATCCCCTGTTCACGGAAAACATGCATATTTACAGTGATTCCAAGATCTCCGGCTTCCTAAGCCAGATGACCGATGAACAAAGTATGGGGTTCTTGAATGACTGGAATGCAGCCAGAGACCATCGAGAGAAAATCTATATTTCGTATGATTCCACGAATAAGAATTGCCAGGCTGGAGATCTTGAGCTGGTGGAGTTCGGACACCCGAAAGTCGATCTGGGCTGTCCCATCTTCAATTACGCGATTGCCTATGACACCAGCAATCAGGTACCACTATTCTATGAAGAATATCCCGGCAGCATCGTAGATGTCTCCCAACTGCAGTACATGCTTGATCGAGCCTATGCCTATGGGTATCGCAAAATCGGGTTTATTCTTGACCGGGGCTACTTCAGTCGCCAGAACATTGAGTACATGGATCAATATGGCTATGACTTTGTCATGATGCTCAAAGGGAGAGCCAAGCTGGTCAATGAACTGATCATGGCGCATCGGGGGAGCTTCGAAGAGAGCTGGAATCGTAGGGTGAAAGCCTATGATGTATCGGGCATTACCGTCCGGTATAAGCTCTATGAGTCCGATCGAAACGACCGCTATTTCCATCTGTTTCACAGCGATGAAAAGCAAACCTGGGAACGCTCTGCTTTGAAAGCAAAGGTCGAGCGCATGGCTGCTCTCATGGCTCCTTATCAGGGGAAAGTGATGAGTGTGCCGGATAGCTACAATCAATATTTTGAGGTCTTCTATGATCAGGATGGGACCTTCCTCGCCCTTAAAGAGAAGGAAGCCGTGATTGAACGCGAGCTGAAGCTTTGCGGATATTTCGTCATTGTGACCTCAAAAAAGATGACCGCCGAGGAAGCGATCACCTTGTATAAGGGGCGTGATGTATCGGAAAAGTTATTCCGTGGAAGCAAGTCCTATCTGGGCAACAAGAGTCTTCGGGTCCACTCCAACGAATCAGCATCGGCTAAAATCTTTATTGAGTTCGTTGCCACAATCATTCGAAGCCGTCTGTACACCCTGCTGAAAGCGGAGATGGTAAACAACGACCGCAAAGCCAATTATATGACGGTTCCAGCCGCGCTGCGGGAACTGGAAAAGATTGAGATGACGAGGATGGGAGATGGCAACTATCGCTTAAGCCACGCGGTGACAGCCACTCAGAAGGCAATTCTGAAGGCCTTCAGACTGGATGTGGCAGACATAAAGAACAAGGCAAATCAAATCAATGAACGTTTGAAAGGAGAGCTCTAATGCCAAGAGGACCCAAGATCCTGATCGATGAGAAAATAAAACAATCAGAGGCTGCCCTGGCCAAGGCCAAGTCCAGATACGACGCGGAAGCGGCTGTCCTGAAGGAACTTCTCCAGAAGAGACAGGCAATGAGAGACCGAGAATTAATGGAGGCAATCGCGAAGAGCAGGCGCTCCTTTGAGGAGATTCTGGACTACATCAATCGGGATCCGGATGCAGATTAATCCAGTCAAATCGATCTTTAGTGGGAAAATTTCAGGAAGTTAAGGTAAATACATGACGCCGACCCTGTCGCTGATATGCTCCACAACGCTGAGGTCATGGGCGATGAAGATGTACGTCAGATGGAGCTTGTCCTTGAGCTCGGTCAGCAGGTTGAGCACCTGGGACTGGATGGACACATCCAGGGCAGA